>CAYRPF010000035.1:12569-31674 GCA_964426185.1 uncultured archaeon
TCGCATGAATATTTGCCCCATTCTCAATCAAAAATTTCACAATATCTAAATTTCCGGTTTGAACACTTTTACGAAAAGCCTCATCGTTTTTCGCATGAATATTTGCCCCATTCTCAATCAAAAATTTCACAATATCTAAATTTCCAAATTCTGCACTTTTTCTTATTGCAAAGTCTTTATCTAAACGAATATCCACTCCATTTTCAATTAAAAGTTTCACAATATCTAAATTTCCTGTTTGAACACTTTTACGAAAAGCTTCATCATTTTTCGCATGAATATCAGCGCCATTCTCAATTAAAAGTTTCACAATAGCAAAATTTCCATGTTGAACACTTTTACGAAAAATCTCATCTTTTTTAGCATGAATATCAGCCCCATTTTCAATCAAAAATTGAGCCATATCATTATGTCCGTTTTTTTCGCACCAATTAAGAATCAAACTTGCTTTTTCAGGTTTAGATTTAGCAAAATATTTAAGTATAGCCAAATTTCGATTTTCTACAATTTCCTTTAGGAGCTTTTTATCTTTAACATTAATATCATCACCATATTTGGATATGTATTTGAGAATCCCCCAGTTTTCATTTTCTATGTACTTTCGAAGAGTTAAAGTACTAATACCTTCAATTTTTGCCCCATGCATTATCAAGTATTCGGATAATTTCCGATTTTGCATTTCTATACTCTTTTTCAATGCATAATCATTATCAACATGTGTGTCTGCACCAGATTCTAATAAAAATCGAGCAAAGTTCCAATTATTTTGTTGAATACTCCTTCTAAGAAGATATTCATTTTTTGCATGAATATTTGCCCCCTTTTCAATTAAATAATTCACTATTTCCCAATGATTTAAGGCAAAACTCCATCTAATGGCATAATCATCATCGGCATGAATATCTGCACCATTTTCGATCAAATATTTGATAACTTCCAGGTGATTTCTCTTGGCGCTCACTCTAAGGGCATAATCATTGTCTGCATGTATATTAGCGCCATGATCGACTAAAAATTTGACATATTCTAAATTCCCTTTTACTGCATACTCCCGAAAGACTAAATCGTCATCTAAGTGGATTGCAGCCCCATGTTTTATCAAAAATTTTATCATTTCCCAATTATTTCTGCGAATACTTTCTCGTAGTGCATAATCATTGTCTAAATGGACATCAGCACCTTTGTTGATAAAATTTTTAACAATTTCCCACTTTCCCCATTTAATACTTTCTCGGAAAGCAAAATTATCTTGAAAATCAAAGGTTGCTTCATTTATGATCAAATTTTTCATAGCCTCGATCTTTGTTATAACTTACAATCATTGCTATGTATTTAAAAAGATCACACTTTCATAAAAATAGATAAAAAAATTTGAGAAATTAAAAAATTCAGAGTATTGCAGGAAATTCTTCAACTTTTTCAACTTTTACCTTATTTGGATAAATTTCTCCCATTTTTGGGGGCATTGAATTATAAACTCTTTCAATATCAACAATCCCTGTTTTTCTTTGAATCCCTAAGAATCTTCCTTTGATCAATTGAGTAACCATCTCAAAATCCATGGCGAACATGGCAACTTTCGAATCTTTTGGAATTGAGAGAAGATCATCTTTGAACTGCGTCAAAGGAATCCTAATTCGCTTACCTTCAACTGTACGGGCTTGAAAACAAGGAATAATAACTGGATATCCATCAGTATCAATATAACTAATGAATTTGGGAAAAATCGGTCCACTGAACAAGCGAATACCTACCGGTTCTAAACGTTCTTCATAATCTCCAGTTTTAGCTTTGAATTGAAATGGATTTAAATTTGCTAAAATACCCCTTACAATTCCAAAAAGAGAGATGTTACGGATTTTACGTGCTTGAATTATGCGATTAAAAAATGTTCGATAGATTCGCATGTAGGTGTTATAACGAAAGAGACTTATCTGATTGAAATCTGCGGCATCTTCACCATCAGTAGAAATCGATTCGAGTTCACCTTTTACTTGAAGAAATTGGAAAGGCATCTCGGCCGTCATATATAGAAAGCCTTGTTTTGGGTTTTTTACTACATTTGATTTACTCTGTCCTGTGGTAAATTCACCCCATTTAAGTACTGATGGAGAAGTTGCTTTATTTGAAGTGATCATAGTTATATGGGGATAACCTTGCGGGTCAATTGTTGCAACAAATTTAGCCATAATTTCTATATGAGAAAATTTTACTGCAGACTCATCCAACTCAGGAAGCCAGTGAAACTTATTAGTTGTAGATTTCATAATTTTCATCTTTGATTTTTATTTTTAATTTTCTTAATTTTGGCAATTCTTTTAATTCTAATTATTCTTTAAGTTGATTTAGTTGTTTTTCTATCGAAAAAAAATGAATCCCAGCGGAATTTTTTATTCATTCAGCAATTACCTCAATTTCTACAGCTGGGTAGGGCCGGACCATTGAACATTTACTCCAACAATTTTTTGTGCAATTTGAACGTAATGTTCCATTTCGGCTTTAGTTAACAATGAACTGGATTTCAAAGGCCAGTTAAGATCTAATCGTTCGTACTTAGCGAGTGCCAAGTTATTAAATGACAGTAAATCCCATCTTTCAACAGCATCTCCTAAATTTGTAGAAATAAATTGTGCAATTCCTTCAACGTTATCATCACGGGCAGTATAACCAGGAATTAAAGGAGTTCGAATCCAGAGTTTCACTTGGACACCTGAATGAATTGAATCCGCCAACCATTTGCAATTCTTTAAAATGGTTTTATTTGAAACTCCAGTATATTCCTTATGCCGAATGGGATCAATTTCTTTCAAATCATATAAGATTAGGTCAACATACGGAAGAATTTTTTCATAAACGGCCTGTGAAGCAAAACCAGACGTATCCAAGGCAGTATGAATCCCATTTCTTTTGCATTCTTTCAGAAACTTTATTAAGAAATCAATCTGAAGTGTTGGTTCTCCCCCAGAACAAGTTATTCCACCGTTTGATGTCTCGAAATAAGATTTATCTTTGATTACTTCATTCACCAGAGTTTCTAAAGCGATTTTTTCTCCACTTACTTTCAATGCTGTTGTAGGACAAATTTCTGCGCATGAACCACATGCTAAGCATGTATCTCGATTAATTCTTAATCCAAATTTATCAAATGACAAAGAATTAGTGGGACAAACATCAATACACTGCTCACATCCAATGCATTTATTATCAAACCACTGAATAGCCTTTCGGTATTCGATGGATTCTGGGTTATGGCACCACACGCATTTAAGTGGACATTGTTTGAAAAAAATGGTAGTTCGAATACCTGGCCCATCTTCAGTGCTAAGCCTTTGAATTTCAAAGATATATCCTTCTTCATCTGAACTTTCTGCTTTTTGCTCCATTACCATAGTATTCATCTTGAGTTCCTTCGCTTTTTTAGTCCTTTTTTACCAATTATGAGATTCACGGGCGATAATTTCATCTTGGAGTTCTTTTCCAATACTAGTGAAATAGGCATTGTAGCCAGTTACCCGTACTAATAGATTTCCATAATTTTCTGGATGTTTTTGGGCATCTTTTAGCATTAGACTATCAAGGATATTTATCTGAAGGGCCGTTCCTCCATTTTCAATATATCCTCGAAGGTAAGATTTGAATTTATCTCTATGTTCTTTATCTCGCAGTAAACTGGGATTGAAAGTGATAGTATGAGACGCTCCGTTTGGTAGAAAATTGATATAAGAACCATCATCGGATTTTCCGCCTAAAGCTTCTCCCACGGAATTTGTGACGGAAGTCGGCCCATTCTTATCTGCCCCATTGCTTGGACATATTGCATTTGACAAAAAGGTTCCAGCATTTCTTCCATCTGGTGTTGCAGGAGTAAATGCAGCATCTTCTCCCGCCCAATAATTCCAAGATAACATACCCGGCCTAAATTGATAGCCAGTTGGGGTTTTATATTTCCAACATTCATTTGCCCAGAATTTCATCACTTCTTGAGCCAATTTATCAGATTCAAGGTCATTATTACCATATTTAGGAACTTTATTCTTCATCAATGCTTGCATTATTCGGTATTCTTTCTTTCCTTGAAAATCATTACTTAATGCTTCTTTTATTTCCGCAATGGTATATTTTTTCTGATCATAAACCAAAGATTTGATTGCCAATAGAGAATCTACTGTAGTTGCAAAGGCAACACCTTCAATTGTTACAAATCCGTATTTTGGCGGCGCTACCCTAATATCAGCAGCATTTTCTATACATCCTTCCACGATTGTAGATAAATAGGGTGTAGGATAATATTTCGCACGAGTAGCTTCAAAAATATTGTAGGTTTCAACCGTGTACTTTATAATAAATGCCATTTGCTGTTTCCATGCATTGAAAAATTCGTCCCAAGTGGCAAATTTTTCGGGATCTCCCGTTTTAGGTCCGAATTGAGTTCCTGGTTTTGCTTGTTTGAAGATATCACTTCCCATAATTCGTTTAA
Organism: uncultured archaeon; assembly: GCA_964426185.1. Classification (GTDB taxonomy): domain Archaea; phylum Asgardarchaeota; class Lokiarchaeia; order Sigyniarchaeales; family Promethearchaeaceae; genus Harpocratesius. The sequence continues at coordinate 17,047 of CAYRPF010000035.1, forward strand.
AACCAGGCTGATTCTTTCCATTCCACAGAGTTAATTCTATGCTTTTAGCGAGATTAGGATTGCAATTGACGGTACCCGATCTATCATTTCCACACATAGTATTTTCCAGGCATCCAACACAAGCATAATCCCAAGCATCTTCAGGAGGAACCCCCTCACGAATCATTCCCACAATAGTGCGTTCGTCGAAATTCAAGATAAAGGGCGCCCCCTGAGAGCGAGTTATCATATTTACAATCACATCCAATAAACGCTCAGGAGAATTACGATGAAGCCGAACGTTTGGCTTAGGTTCAAGAATTGGAGCCCATTCATCGAAAACTTCCAAAATCATATAGGTAAGTTCATTAGTTAGATCTTCTCCTTTAGGACCCATACCAGAGAGTGTCATTAATTGTCCAAATCCAGCAGTTATTCCTTGATTACCCACACGCATTTGCGCATCGTAGGCAGTATTACAGTGAAATATGAAAGAACTGAAGATATCTTTAGCAAAATCTCTAGAAATTTTTTTTGTTTCTATCACATCTCGCTTATAGAACTGCCATAAATATTGATCCAATCGTCCAAAACTCGTTCCTGGTCCAGGATATGATTCCTCGGCCATAATCAACATGTGAGTTAACCATAATGCTTGCATGGCTTCCCAGAAAGTTTGAGCTGGTTCCCAAGGAACACGACGTAAATTATCGGCCATAGTTTGAAGTTCAGCTTTTCGTTCCGAAGAAGTAGTTTTCTCTTTCAATCGTAGACATTCTTCTGCATATTTAGCAGCCAGATCACGAGGAATTTCACATGCCATCATCATGGCTCTAAGTTCTGCACCCTTGGCTCCATTTTTTTCCTTTTCTGTGAGGCGCGAGTATCTTTGTTTGGCTTTTTCATAATAATATTTAAAACCGTGTAAAATCACTCCCTTATGATTAGGAATGAGATGACCTCCAGTAGCACCGACATTTCCAAATCCTTCCTGATGGAAATGGAAAATTCGATGTCGATTCTTAATATTTTCCTTTTCATGCGCTTTTAATTCACGTTCATTGAGGCATTTGGATAACTGAGTGTTGAATCTTCCCCCTGCCAATAGGTCATTAGAAGATATAATTTCTTGGGGAAGATAATTTAGCATTACTTCTCGAAAGAAGATCATCCGACGCTCAGGAAGTGAAAGATCCCAGAAATTTTCCGGAAGATCTACTTGTTGTGCCATAAGATCTAATGATAAACAGAATAATCCTTTCCCATTGACTCCAATAAAGCCATAAACTTCTGGAACGATATAGTAATCTCCCTCGCTCCAAATTCGATCATTTGAAATTCCAGTGGTAAATGGTGTATATTCATTATTCCATTTACGCTCATTGCCCATGAAATAGAATTTGCGTAACCAAGCAGCCCGTTTTGAAAGGTTATGAGGTTCTGCAACTTTAAAAAGGGGTGCTTGAAAATCCGTTTGAGGATTATCTTCGGTTATGTTACTCATGATAGTTACCTACTTCGTGTGAAGAACTAAATACGGTTTTCTTACATTTAATATTAAGTTAAACGATATATTTATAGCTTTACATAAATAATGGCGTGAATTGCTGAGAAACCCAAGTTTCGGGCATGGAAACCCGAGTTTCCAATTGAATAATTCACAAAATTAATTAAAAAATAAATCGAAAAATCATCCTTATCTGAACATTCAGACAATTTATTACATCTGATTGAATGATGCTTTATTGCAATTATACAACAGAGCCACTGTTAACCCATTAATGCTCGGTATTGCTGTAGTTGATTTGTGGTAGTGTTCAAGAAGAGAGAAACAGGTGATACTTCTCCTTAAGCTTTGTTATGTATTTCATTTATAAACTCGTATGATTGATGCTTGAAATATGTATTATACAGCCTTGCGTAATATCCATTTTTCTGCATTAAATCTTCATGATTTCCCTGTTCCACAATTTTTCCATGATCCAAAACCACAATTCTATCTACGTGCCTTACCGTTCGCAATCGATGAGCAATAATAATAGAAGTTCGATTTTCCATGATTTTTTCCAGTGCTTCTTGAATCCTTGTTTCTGTAAACGGATCAACTGATGCTGTTGCTTCATCTAATATTAAAATAGAAGGATCTTGTAATAACACTCGAGCAAAAACGACTAATTGGCGCTGACCCATTGAAAGTAGTTTTCCTCTTTCTCGAATATTGGTATCTAAACCATTAGATAAATCGTTTACCCAATCACCTCCTCCAGCTTGTTCCAAAGCCCATAAAACTTCTTCACGAGTTGCATCGGGATTCCCATATTTCACATTATTCTCTAAAGTATCACCCCACAAGAAAGGAGTTTGAGGAATTAATCCCATCCGTCTTCGATATGTTTGTAAATCTAAGAAGCGGATATCTTGACCATCTATTGTAATTGTTCCATTTTGAAATTCGTAAAATCTCAATAAAATTCGAGCTAAACTGGATTTTCCCGCACCTGTGTGCCCAACTATTGCCACTGATTCTCCAGGCGAGATGCGAAGCGAAAAATTATCAAAAACAGGCTTTTCAGGAGTATAACTAAAACATAAGTTGTTAATGGAAACCTCTCCTCTAATTTTTTCGAGTTTCTTAGAGCCTTTTTGGATAACTTGAGGTTTGCTATCAATTAACGCGAATATTCGCTCAGCAGCAGCCATACCCGTCTGGAATTGAGGCCAAAATGCTGCGATTGAAAAAAGTGGAAAGAATAACCCCCATAAACTTTGAATAAACAGATACAAGGTGGAAACAGAAATGGATGGATTCTTTAGCACAGATTCCCCTCCATAATATAAAATTAAGGCCAACATAATCCCTTGAATCAACCCCAAGCCGGGAAAGATGAAATTCATGAAAAGAGCTCGATTTAGGTTAATTTTATAGGACTTCTTGTTGATGTCTTTAAACTCACGGTATAGAGTATTTTCTTGGCGGAAAGTCTTTGCAATTTGAATACCATTCATGGTTTCTTGCACAAATGAATGTACATTAGCCAACACCCGTTGACCTTGAAGTGTCTTCTTTCTTGCGACCTTCCGAAAAGAGAGAGTAAATAGAAAGATCAAAGGAACCATGGCTAAAAAGATAAGAGTTAATTTAGCATCAATTATAAACATTGGAACTAGCATAATTATTACAACCAGAAATGAAGAAATGGAATCGATGAATATTTGGGCCATCTCAAAGAAATTCTGGCTGTCAGAATTAATTCTGCTTACAATTTTCCCTGTTGGATACTTGTCAAAAAACGACATGTCTTGGATCAGTACTTGGGATTCAACATCAGCCCTTAATTGATATGTTACACTGTTTAAAATTACCGCCGAAAGGCTTTTATTAATGTAGTTGAAGAGATAGGAACTTATATTCATAATTAAAGTTACAATAACTAGAGCAACGACCATTGTGGTCGAACTTGTTGTTTCGAGCTGTTTAATGATCAAACTAGTTAAGTAAGGTAAAACACCTGCAGTGATAGAGGTCAGAACTAGAAAGATAATGACCACAATCATTTTTTTGGTGTGTTGTCGAAAATATTTCAAAATCCTACGAAAAAGTTCTCGATCGGAGTAAGTACGGTCATACTCTTCTGCATCTAATCCTGCATATACCATTTATGTTTGTGCCTCCAATAATTCATCTAATGATTTATCAAAACGAGTTACGAATATTTTACGATATTCTTCACAAGTTCTGAGCAATTCTTCGTGAGAGCCTTGAGCTTTAATTCTTCCATGTGAAAGTACGAGAATTTTATCAGCCCATCTGATTTGTGAGAGCCGATGAGTAATGATAAAGGTGGTTCGACCCTTAAGGATCTGTGTTATTGCATATTGAATTTTCTCTTCAGTTTCAGAATCTATAGCTGAGGTAGAATCGTCCAAAATTAGAATTTTAGGATTGGATAAAAATGCCCTCGCTATGGCGATTCTTTGCCGTTCTCCCCCGCTTAATTGAACACCTCGTTCTCCGACGGATGTTTCATAACCTTTAGGTAATTTTAGGATGAAATCATGAGCTTGTGCATCCTTGGCAGCTTTGATCACCGCATCCTTAGAAGCTTTTCTGCCGAAAAGAATGTTTTCATAAATGTTCTTTGAAAAGAGGAATATATCTTGCTCAATATACGAGATTTGATCCCGAAGAGAATGAAAAGAGTATTTTTGCAGATCGAATCCATCTAATGTAATACACCCAGAGTCAATATCATACAAACGAGAAATCAACTTAGTTAAGGTGGTTTTTCCCGAGCCAGTAGTACCTACTATAGCAACAGTTTGCCCCGCATAAACTTCAAAGGATATATCTTCCAACACTTTGGTTTCGCTTCCAGGATAATGGAAAGAAACATTTTCAAATTTGATGTTCCCTTCAATTTCTCTCTTCAAAGGTGAAGCCGATTCAGAGATTTCAGATTCTTGGTTCATTATTCCCAGTAACCGCTCAGCTCCAGCCCAAGCCCGCCTTACTATCGCAAATGCCCAGATACTAATATTTGTAGGAAATCTTAAACCGCCTAATAAACCAACGTATGCAATGATATCGCCAATGGTCATTGAGCCATGATAATAAAGAATGATGCCATGAATCAAACCACCGGTAACAGCCAATGCTACCAATAAAATGGGAATATAACGGGCTTGAATTTTTCCTTGAGTAATTCCTAAATTTTTATAACGGCTAGATGAGTATTCATACCGTTTTTTTGCAGTTTCTTCTTGGGCCATACCTTTGACTATTTCAATACCTGCCAGTGATTCGTTTAAAATGGAGTTCAAATTTCCATATTCCATTTGCAAATCGACACTTACTGGACCAAGTTGATCCACATAGAGCTTCAAGGTATAAATAAATAGTATGCTAAAAATCAAGGGTGTGATTAGTAATTCCAATGGATAAAAACGGATGATTAAAATAATTGGCAAGAGAACATTGATAAATGCTTCGAAAATCAAAGAAAGCGCAGGAGATATAAGATAATTCAATTGACGGACATCATTGGTAGCTCTTGCCATGATATCTCCAATTTTCTGGCGATCATGGAAACTTTGGCTTTTACCCAAGAGATTTACATATAATTCATAGCGTGCATCGCGCTCCAAGCGTTGAGCCAATAATTCTCTGGTCATATTTGCCACTAAATCAATAATTGGAGATAAAACTCCAAAGAGAAGGATTAAAAGAAGAAAATTTCTGAAGAGTTCTTCATTAGTAATTTTGAGAGCGTCAATTGCATTTCCAATATATTGTTTCATTTTTGCGAATAGAAATGCAGATAACACCACTAAGCTTAACCAAGTAAAAACTATAATTGAATTAATGCGATAAAATATATGATGCAATATCCAATAAGTTGCTCCTTTTCGACGACTTTTCATAAAAGGATCATATTCTGGATGAAATTCTAAGATATCATTATATTTATCAAACTGCTTTATCATTCTGATGAGCAAGGATAGATCTATTAACAATTTTACTATTTTTATTTATTGAAGTTCGTAATAGCATGAATAATGATAAATTAAAAAGGTAAAAACTCTTTATAGAGGAATGAGATACATAAATGCAGCCATATCATTTTATCAATCTATCTTTTGAAGAACTTCAATATTTTCCGGAAAAGATGAGAAGATTGGTACAGAAATGGCAAGATCCCTGCATGAAAATTGATCGTTTAATTGCGACCTCACCCCAAAATATGATAGAATTTCTGAAACAGGCATTTACTTCAAAAGAATCAATAAAAAAATCTCATTCTTCCACAACAAAGCTCATTCTCAATATTTTTTGCATCCCTTATATCGATAAAATATTACAATTATTCCAAAATCTTTCAATTAATGTCCAAATGGAGATTTTATGCGATAATTCATGCAATTTAGCAGCAGAAAATGAGTTAATTAATAATCTCTTGGAACAATTCCCCGTACTTTCAATCCCGAGATTTTCATTTATCCATTCTCAAGTTCATCTTGATTTCACAGCCAAAAGACCCATTTCTAGAAAAAGGAATCGCAATCCCCCTCTTAAATTCCAGAAAAAGCTGAAATCGAAGTTTCTTCAATATTTTCCTGCTTGTTTGGGTTCAGAATATTATGGAAATGCCGTATTTAACATCTTTGAACAACTTTTCCTTAAATCTAGAATGCACATGGATGAAGAAGAAAAAATACAATATAATTCAACTTTGAAACCTATGGAATTACCACTTCCGCCAAGTCCTATGAAGTACTATGATTTGCAAAACGAACAGCAAAATTGGATTGAATTACGCCTTAGTAATTATTTTGAATATCCTTTTTTCATTCAATTGATGGAATTAATTCAAAAAAACCTTGATACTTCGAAATTTCAGCTGTTCCGCAGTTCTTTTTGGTATGATTCATGGATGGATGGCATACAATTCCGGCGAGCTTCACATGATCAAGTTTTATTCTCCCAAAGAGACATTGAATTTGCCTTTTATCAACAGAATCCAGAATTACTCTCTCTAATGAAAAAACGACTTGGCTTTGGCACACTTTATTTTCAATTGACTGCTCCAATAGAAGATAATGATTTTCGAGTCAATCTTCTAGGAAATTTATGTGCAGAACACAATTCCTTCCAGTTTCGTTAAATTAGTAATTTAAAAATAAAATTTTTCAGCCGTGAAATATTTCTCTATTTAATGAGCTCGATCCCAGCAAAAGAATTATTCAAAAAGGGAGAAGTCTATCTCAAGAAAGCCCAAAAATTCTATCATAGTCAACAATTTAAAGAAGCAAATCGTTGGTTGGATCAAGCTTTAGAGAAATTTCAAGCAGCCGATGCTATTTTCAAAGAGGCAGAAGTGTTGGATATAAAAGGAAATATTGCAGAATTTGAAGGACGATTTAAAGATGCTTTGAATTTTTTCCAACGTGCTGCTAAGGTCCGTCAAGATCGATCTAATTTCCTTTTACAAGGTTTGTCATTTTATAATTTAGCTCGAGCTTACTTTCATTTATCTCAATACGAAGAATCTCTATCTACTGCATTAAAATCTTATGACTTATTTGAAATGGGCGAACCCAGCCAAAAGAAAGCTGAAATTATGTTATTACTAAGCCAAATTTACTACGCTCAGCAAAATTACAAATCAGCTGCATTCTACCTTTCATTAACTCAGGAATTTCTTGAAAAACACCCTAATTATGCCTTTGAACTTCTTGTAATTGAAGATATGGCCCACATTTCATTTCAATTGGGAGAGTTGGAAAAAGCAGAAAAATATTACCTAAAAGCTTTGCAACGGGAACATGAATTAGGAAATTTCATGATTGTATTGAATATTTTATCTGCCTTAATGGAATTATATGTAGAAATGGAAGATTTTAAAGAAGTAAAAAAAATTTTGACAGATTTCATCAAAATGGAAAAAGTACTATACAATACTTTTACTTTACATGAAAAAAGCAAGTTTCATTTTCAAGCGGCAAAAATATTGTATGAACTGGGAGAATTTTCTAGTTCTGCCGAATATTGTGAAGAAGCCATTGAAAATAACGAATTACAACCCTCGCCTGATCTGAATCTTCTCGCCCAAGAATTAATCTTGATGTCAAAAAACCTAATTCACACCCTCGGTGGAGAATCTATCGAAAACTTAGATAAAATTACTCCCTACTTAGAAGAAGCAAAAGAACATGCTCAAAAAGCAGGAAATTTTCATCCCCAAATCGAAATTTTGCTTATTTATGAACGAATTGCCCGCTTAAAGGCAGATATTCATGCAGCAAAGAATTACCAAGAAACTGCTATGAAATTAGCCCAAGAATCTTCTCACAAGGATGAATTAGGTATCGCTGAAATTTGGGAAGAAAAAGCCATAGAAGCCCATAAGCAAGGAAATTTGGAACAAGCCCGCGAATATTTTCAAAATGCTCAGAAAAGTTTTATGTTTGCAAAAGAGTATCGCCACTTAGCAAGTGTTTATTATAATTTAGCGTGTGTTTCGGCAAGACTTCATCTTCCAGAAGATGTACTTCATTATTTAGAGAAAGCTATTCATTCCAATCCAAAATTTCGAAAACTTGCCAGTTGCGATGAAGATTTTCATGGCTTACATGAAAATGAACTCTTTTTGCAGTTGATAAAAGAGTGAATTTCCAACTCTGGAAGCAGCGACTTTTTTAATATTAATTCTTAAACGATATTTCAAACGGGAAGAAATTCCGAAGTAAGGGAGAAACGCAAGAAAAATTTGGACATCAAAGCCATACGGGGACAGATTTGCAAAGAGATCTTTCAAATTAGACATTTTTTTGTCGGATGGATAAATGACGACTATGGTATCCCTTCTTTGGTGCATTATGTCGGGCAAATCAGCAAGTGTCCGACAAAAAAAAATCTGATGTTTATTGAGGGTGAGTTTATGGGGATTTCCTAAATAACATCTCCCCTTTTTTAAAGTCGGGCGACAAAAAAAGAAAGAGTTGAGAATTAACTCCTTTTTTTACGAATAATATCGTTTTATGTCGAGATTACAATTTATTCTGACTCTTTTGAATCATTTTCTGCAATTCTTTTTAGTTTAGCCTTTAAATAACTCTCTCCCCTTTGATATTATTAACTCACTATGGTGATGATATGTTCATCATGTCTGGGCGTCTTTCAGATAATAAGTGGGTTGATATTGACAAACGAAATTTAATGAGTTGGGGATATTATGGGGATGTGTGGCTCCATTTCTGTTTCCCTACATTTCCAAATGTTTGTTGGGTTTTGTTCATTCATCAGGAATGAAAAAACTCGTTAATAATAATAAAATCAGGATGTGTGTGAAAAAAATGTGTTCAATGTATCGAAAATACTTATTAAAAAGAGATTTTTGGGCTGTCCCAAAAAAAAATGGAGAAGAACCAAACTGTTATGTGAAACATGATGTACATGTTGGTGGTATTTATGCCTACCTAAAACATCGAGGAGTAAAAATATCCGTGCAGGGAGAAACACGGTATTTCAACAATTTTTCTGATCTGGACCAATTCTTGGATCAGTTGAAAATATCAACTAGATCCGAGAATTCGGAATTTATGGCTATTCTTAATCGACGCACTACAACTAAGTTGCTTCGTCAAATTCCCTTATAGAATTCCCAATTCTTACTATTTTTCCTCCTTCTCTTTTAAAAACCGATCGATATACTGGAATGTGGTTACCGCTTTCCCGATTGCGACATCATGATTTGCTTCTGGCACAATAATTAATTGAGATTTTCGAATTAACTGGTTAAGCACTTTAGAATAACGGATAGGCGCATCGATATCTTCATCACCGACTAAAATTAAGGTAGAAACATTAATCCGAGGCAAAAGATTTCGTATGTCAAACAGACGCATGTTTTCTAATCCTTGAATAGTCGCAGCATAACTGGTAAAAAGTGTTCTCCCGCCAGTATTGTATTTGGTTCCCCACATGGGAAAATGTTCTAAGCCTAATGGTTCATGTCCTGCTTTTTTCCCCAGATATTTTTGCCAGAAATGTTTTTTGTAGTATTGGATAAAGAACCAGTATAGAATTTTCGCAAATGGTCGATCCACCCAATAAGCGGAAGTAGCTATCAGAACCAATTTTTCTAAATATTCAGGTTGTTCTATTGCGAGTAACTGCGAAATGCACCCCCCCATGGAATGAGCAATAATTACCACCTTTTTAAAATTAAATTTAGCAAGTATCACTTTTTGGATAAACTTATCAATATCTTTTTTCATAGTTTCAAAGGAAAAATCATTTGTAGCTTGCTTCTGCGACCATCCATGTCCACGTAAATCCAAACGAAAAACAGGGTATTGAGATTGAGCAAGTTGAATATATAATGGATGTAATCGAAGACGGTTAGCTGTCCAGCCGTGGATCAATAAAATGGCTGTTTGCTCGGAAGATGAAGAATCATTCTTGCATTCATAATAAATTTGTACATCATTAATGATAGCATATCGTTCTTCGGAAATTTCATATTCTAAGGCGTTTGGATGGATTTGGTGTTGTTCAGTTGAATTCATAAAAGGCATTTTTTCTTCATCAGCTTTAAAGGCAGTGGAATTTTAAAATGTTGAGTAAGAATTAGTTCTGAGTAAAAACTTTTAGGAAAAAATTGGTATAGTGTTTAGTAGGATAGTTAGGGAAGCACATTAATCATTTCAGTTTTCACTTTTTAATATTGAAAAAAATTTCCAATTAATGAAGACAATGTTGGAATATTTTCAAATATGAAAAGCAAAATAGGAAAACTTGTATAGTAAAATTGGAATAACTCTAAAACGAAACCATAAAGCCTACCTAAACCAATAATGTAACAATAGAAATATTTGATTACCATCAATACTCTATAACGTGAATCATATGCAAATACGAATTAACTATACATCTGAAATCGATCACACCATAATAGATGAAATAAATTTTATTCGGGATGAATTTGACATTCTATTCGGGCAAAAAACATTATATACTTCTGAAGATCGTCAATTGGCTCGAAAATTACTGAATCACCTTTCAAAAATAATCAATTCCGCAAATTGCTTGGATTACTTAACCCAAACTCTTGAAGATTTAGAGGACTCTTTTCCAACTTTATTTTAATTTATGAGAAAAAAAATTTTTAGGGCTCAAGCTTTCAATAATTCTTCACTAATTCCTTCTTCATAATATCTTTTACGATTAATCCATCTATCTTGAAATTCAGGTAACATAGCCAATATAGACCCGCCAACCCAATTTGAGAGAGAGCGCCCTTTAGGTGCAATTATATGCACATCTTGCGCAATTTTTCCCATATTCACAAGTGTCTCTTCTAATTCTCTCTTTAAACGAATTTCCAAAAAGGGAAATAAAGAACTTCCTCCTGTTAAAAAGATGTTTGCCAACAAATCGCGGCGAATATCCACATCACAAGCTTCAACCACATTATTTATGGCTACAGGCAGTGATTCTACATCTAAACTCATCAATTGGGGCTGAAAAAGTAATTCTGGCACTAAAAACCTAGTAGCACCTAAAACAACTTTACTAGAATCGGGTAGTTCATATTCTCTTTTAAATTTATCTGCTTGGGTAATATCGGTCTCAAAATCAACAGAACAAAAACAAGCTTGCTCCTTTAATCCTCGGATGATATTTCTCTGCACCGCACTTTCAACCGAAACCCCCAATTCCTGCATTTTTTTTTGCATAAATTGATCAAGTACATTGCCGCCCAATGGTAAAAATTTGATGGCATGTTCGATAATATAACCTTTGTATATAGGAGTAATCCGAATATTAGCGGCACCCATGTCTACAATCAATCCAGTGTCAAATCCCCCAGAATACATGGTTAATAAAGCACCCCGAACTGGGTAATAACCAGCTTGATATTTCTCAATAAAAAGTTGAAACAGGCGGATTTTCGATTCTCGGGATAAAAATGGATTAGTTGTGAATAAAACATTACAAACAGAAGGATCAACTCGCAGAACATAGAAAATATAATCGATTACTGCTTCAAAATGCGTCCAATCTACTATTTCACCACCATTGTCTATTGGATGGTGAACCTTATATAATCCCAAAGAATCAATTATTTCATTGCCGATATAGAGTTGCTTTTTTTCTTCTATGCCTATAGCTTTATATTTTGGACTACCTGTTATAGTATAAAAGACATCCCGAGGTTGATTCTCCCCCGCAAATCCAATCTTCGAAGAAAATTGACCAATATCTAATACGATGGTGTTTAGATTTTCCATATTGAATTCCTTCATAAGCGAGAATTTCATGATGTGATTATGTTATATCGGTGAAGAACTACTACTAATTAGGTATTCTTCTTTTTTCTTAAAAATATTGTGTGGTTTAACTTTGAAGAAAGATACTGAAAAATCCGCAAAAAAATCAATAAAATTTTAATTTACTTTGGTTAACTTCTCATTTTGTTTCTTTTCATAAATGCGACGGGCAATAGTTTCAAATAAATTATCCACATTTTCTCCAGTCAGCGCCGAGGTCTCTACATAATCTGGTATTCCTAACTGTTCTTGCATGTATTGTATATGTGGGGTGGCTACCTTTCGTTCTTCCTTCAAATCAGATTTATTGCCAAAATACACCATCGGTAAAGAAGTTAACCCGTTTTTTACTAATTCCTTATGCCACTCTTTTGTATTGCTATATGTATGTGTCCGAGTTAAATCAAAACCTAATAAAACGCCGTTTGCACCGTTAAAATATACTTTATGAAGAAGAAAAAATTGAGGTTGACCGGCAAGATCCCAGAGCATTAAATTAATTTTTACTTCTTTTCCTTCGATTTCAAGATTGATAGGTTGCTTAGAGATTGAAACTCCAACGGTGGGAATATAATCTTTTTCAAATTGATATTTCACATATTTTCGGATAAGACTTGTTTTACCTATAGCAGGATCCCCAACAACGATAATTTTATAGATAATTTCCCCCTCTTCACGTTCTTGCACAAAAATATCTTCCGAAGTACTCAACTAATATCACCAATTATATAATATGTGAGGGATGTTAATAATAATTTCATTAGTAAGGAAATCAAATCAACAAATTTTTAGCATACTACAGTCATTGGGTAACTATACAGTTAACAAAGAAAAAGTTGGAGAAAATTGGATTTATGACACCTAAATTATTACCCGAATCAATTGTACTCTATCTGGACTTATCTACTGGAATTTTATCTAAAAAAATGTTACAAAAAGGAATCGAACAATTTGTTAAGGATAAAATTAAAAAAATCCCGAATTGTACCTTTAGCTGTTTTTATTTTCTTAAAGACACAACTCCATTTTTATCAGAAGAATTTAAAGATTTTAAGAGCATCAAGAATCAAATTAATAGTGATTGGAAGAATCGCGAATCTAGCCAAAGTAATTTTGAAAATGGTTTATTTTATTGTTTAAGTTTTCTCGCCCAAAAAGCTGCACAGAAAGCAGGAAATTACCGTGTAATTGTCATTACGGACTCTCCCAGCCAGAAATCATCCGAATACGCTGAAGCACTTATGGAATTAGTGGAAACCGTCAAAAATTTTCCCACTTTTATTGATATCATTCGAGTCGGCGGTAAAGAACGATATTCTGATGATGTTAAATTACGTATTATTTCCACTTTGACTTCTGGAGGTTTATTTTATGCTCAAAATGATAAAGATTTTCTGGGTAAATTTGTAGCTCTGGCTAAGAATAAAATTTTGCCTGATTTACGCGCTGAAGGTGGCCAAGAAATCGATCCGGAGAAGAAACTCTATTATGAAAATGTAGCCAAGATGTTACAACCAGCTGAAGCAAATGTTGGCCCGTGTTTAATTTGTGGCAAAGATCTCTGTGAATATTGCACCTTACCTGAAGATAAATTGGTATGTCCTTTATGTAATCAACCTTATCACGAATGCTGTGCTGCATTATATACTTGGAAGAAAAACATTGGTTTAAAACACATATTTCGCTGTGTCAATTGTGAAGGTTTAGTTAAAATGAATGAACGGCGAGTATATGAGATTAACGGAGAACCTTATCCAGGAGATGAATCACCCCACTTGGAAGAAACGGCTGAATTAGAAGGAGAAGAAACATGGAATCCAGAAACTGATATGACCACTTCATCTGAAGCTGAAGAACCAGCTAAAATTGAAGAAGAAAAATCTAAGGAAGAATCCGTGAAAGTGCCCGAAACCTCCTCAAATGGTGAAGTTAAACAAATAGGAAAGGTTAAAGTTAAACGAGGATTGTTTGGATTTCAACCTATTGGCATGGCAGACGATGAAGAAGAATCTAATAAACCAGAATCAACTACAGCTGAAAAAGAGCAAGAACCAAAAATGACTGAAGAAGAAAAACTTGCCTTGGCTCGTAAAAAGTTGGCAGAACGTAGGAAAAAGAAGAAAGTAAAAAATGGGATACGTATTTGTAAAGTATGCTCTCATCACTTAAAGCCAGACGAGCGAATTTGTCCTAAATGTGGCTCTCCTGCCTTCTAATTTTTTTCCTTTAATTCAATTGACAATTATGAGATTTTTAAAATCATATGTATATTTTAATAATGAAAAGTTTTTATGGGCGAGTTTAGTAAGATATTATGGATGACGAAATTTTTTCGATTTGATTGTTCTGAGCTTGATAGTCTTTTGAAAAACAGTATTTTCTTTTTAAAAATCTAATTCTTAGGTGAAAAACAACAATGACAGACAAATATAAGAAGCCTCGGAAAAACGTACATGCTGAATTAAATAAAAAACGACATGAAGATATTCAAAAATTGGCAGATCTCGATTTGGAAGATCGTGCAACGAAATATAATCATGAAAAAAATAGATATGAGAAAATTATTGAAAATAGAAAATTGTTAAAGAAGATGAGAGAAGAAGAGAAAAAACATAAATTGCATATAGGAAAGCGCAAACATATTGAAAAGCGTGCCATTGCTGAAGTAGAAGATTAACTAAATACAATTATTGAAAAGAGGGATCTTATCTATACAATATAAACTAATACCGAACAATCAAATTGATTTTTTCATGTTATCTATTTTTTCGTGACATTTTTTTATTTTCCTTCTCATATTGTATTTTTAATGAATAT
>CAYRPF010000036.1:0-13925 GCA_964426185.1 uncultured archaeon
ATATGCTTTGGTATGATTATGATGATGACGGAAACGATGAAATGATATTTTTAGATCATCTCAGCGGGCGTATAAAGTTAATAGATGAAACCGGAGATCAAGTCTGGAGTTTTCTATATGGTGGTGGATACAGTCGTTCTCCCATTTTAGCGGATATTAATAATGATACCGTTCCTGAAATATTATTTGCAAAGCAGAACGGCTATCTTTATGTGCTGGATCTGAAAACCGGAGCCCAGCTGTGGAACCGTTCAAACTCTGGTGGTAGTGGAGGAGGACACATAGAAGCAATTGTGGTAGGTGATATAGATAACAGCAGCATGCCTGAAATTCTGTATGCAGATGACTCAGGATGGCTCACGATATTGGATTATCAAGGCAATTTCACTGCAGAATATGATTTAAATGGTGGTAGTGGAGTATATGCCGTATATTCTGCCGCTTTGGGTTATTTCATGTCATCTACAAATCTTTCTCTTGCATACGGCAATTCCCAAGGCATATTACGGGTAATAAATCCACTTAACGGTAGTATCCTATATGAAAGTCCGACAAATATTATATATGGTACCGGATCAATGGATTCTCCGCCGATAATTCCTAATGATTTTGATGATGACGGATTGGATGAAATCATTATCGGTGATTATTGTCTTAGGATGGTCGATCCCGCTGATAATGCGATTGTTTACAATTCTACATTCTATGGAAAAGTAAGGTATAATATGTTAATGGACAACTTTGATAACGATGACGGCTTAGAAATTCTGGTTCAAACAATGGATAACGGTATTTTCTTGTTTGATATCGAAGGGCGCCAGACTAAATGGCATTATAAACCCAATGCAGGAACAATTTATGATATTTCTCTAGGTCATCTGCAAGAAGATGAAGGAAATGACGTGGCTATTGCTACATCTTTGGGTTACATTATTGCTGTTGATGGTTTGACTGGAAACATGATCTGGTTCAATTATACCGGGGATCAGTATATGGGAATTGCATGTTTGTCCAAATCCAACTCAAATATGTTTTATACAACCGTATGGGATAATGTAGGTTTAATCCATCAATTCGGCTCGTATCGTATCAATTGGACTGAAACACCCCCAGCATTTGTAGAACGGGCGTTGGATTATACGGTAAATGTAAAAACTAATGATATTACTCTTTGGAGTAAAGACATCAACGCAGATGGCATCGATGAATTGATTTGGCTGGCTGACGATGATTATTTGGTTGTTTGGGATTATATCAAGCGGGAATCCATTTGGGAATTTCAATTCGAGAAAAAAGTGGATTTCATACGCTTTGGGGATTTAAATCAAGATGATCCAGACTTAGAATTAGTGGTGGTTCTTAATAACGGTTTAGTTCAAGTATTTGAGGTATTGAAGGATCAAATGCTGGTTGAAATAAAACCTGACGAATATTACAGCGCAACCGAAGTTTTAATTGCCAATTTCGATGCAAATTACCAAGGTGATGAGTTAGCGATCCTTTACGAGAAGTCCGAAGGTGCTGATAATGCCATGATCGAATGGTTTGATTCTTTGGGCAAGCTGCTCCATCGGAGTGAATATAATTACTCCAATTTAGGTGTTAAAATGGTTCCCATCCACGACTCTTCCTTAACAACTTGGGATATCGCCACAGCTGGTTATTTTGGATATGTGGATGTTTTCAATGGGCAAGACGGGAAACGTAGTCATCATTTCCCTTATGGGTCAAGTGTTTACGAATTAATTGCGGGAGATTTTAATGGAGATGGCTATAGTGAGCTGGTTACCTCCAATTCAATTGATACTTTAGTCTACTGGGATCTTACTGGTGGAGGTGGTTCTTTCTTAAGTCTAGCTTTTGGAACCGGTAATGTTCTCCATATGGAAATGGCTGATATTTTCCAGAACGATTCTCGCCAAGAGTTGGTTGTAATCCAAGATGAAGTGGGTGTGGTGGCTTACGAAATGTCGCCGAGTTCTATAAGCGATTATAAATGGATCTACCATGCTCCCCTAATTATTGGAGAAAAACACTGTCAGATGATGATTGCGGACCATAATCACGATGGATACCTGGATCTTTCCTTTAAAAACTATAATTATTGGAACGTAATAGACGGCAAAACAGAGCGGTTATTATGGCATTATCAAGCTGATACCCCTCTGGAAGATTTCACACCGGGATTTTTCGACGAGAAAGGAGAGATGATAGGAATGGCCTATCGGGTAAATAACACCGTCAATTTCATATCACACAAGCCCACAGAGATTCCAATGGGCGGTCAAGGTGGTGGAATTCCTGCAAATATAATGGGAATTACTCCAGAACAAATTACAATGATCGCATTCTTTTCAGCCGTTCCTTTGACCTTGGGAATTATCTACGTGATAATGAGGAAAAATCGCAAATAGCTGAGATAAATCATTTTTTGATTATTTTTTTTTCCTTCCAACTCCATTCAAACCAAAAAAAATATATTTCATCGACCTTTGCATTGCATAGTTGAAGATCAAATGAGAAGCCCCTCTCTTCATTTACACTTTAAATCCTTATATGGAAAGGAAGTTAAAATTCGAGTAAGACTCTATCAGACCTATATCAAGGGTCATCTCGAATCAGTGGATGAATTTTCCAATGTCCTCCTCAAAAATGCAATAGAATTTCAAAAAAATGAAGAAACGGGTGAATTGATCGAAAAAGAAAAGTTTGACACCTTGCTATTACGGGGTGACTCTATAATCAACTTAGCAACAAATTAAATTAATGCAACACACGGTGAAAACTTATGGGTAAAGGTACACCATCATTTGGAAAGCATAATAAAGCTGCAACACATTCTATTTGTCGTCGATGTGGTAGCCGTTCGTATCATAAAAGGAAAGGAGTCTGTGCTGCTTGTGGTTTTGGACGGACAGCTCGCTTACGCACTTACAATTGGAATGTAAAAATTCGAGCGGCTAATGGTCAAAAAGCGCGCAATGGTCGAAAAGAAATGTTCATTCGGAAAGTAAAAGGCAAGCATACGAAGAAACATTAGTTGCTTTACTTTCGTGTAATATAATTGTAATATTAATAACTACAATAAAAAAATATTACAGCGGTACTTTTTTACTCCCTTCTTTATTCAGCAAATTATCTTCAAATTATAACATTTTACGGTCAATGACAAATGCGATGGCAATATTGACAATAAGCGCAAGTACTATTCCCACAGAAAGTGAATAAAGAACCGTGTTTACTTCGGAGAAGAAAATTCCTGGCAGAACTGCTACCATACTGAGTTGATTTCCTGCGTAAATAGCTAAAATTGCCGCTACCATGGTTGAATTTACTAATAATCCGATTAATATGGAAAAAGAGCAAGATATCGCCATAGTGCTCATGCTTACTGCCAATGAATCCCATAATCCATCTAGCAAAATATCAACATGAATATCCGTTTTTATCAAATCCACCACTAATCCTAGTAGAATGCTTAAAACAGTGGCAATCATAATGCACACATATACCGCCACAAATTTAGAAAACATCAAATGCCAGCGTTTCACGGGCCGAATAAGGAATAAATCATAAACGTGCCGCTCTTTTTCGGAAACAATGGTTGTGCTGAGCATAACCGCAGCTAGTGTACCGCTTAATGAAGATACCATCAAACTTACAAATACACTCAAAGGAATTTCCTCTGTGTCTGGGCTTAAATAACTAATTACCAAACTAAGAAGGGGCATACCAATCCAGAGAACCATCATTACTTTAGATTTGTAAAAACCCTTAAATTCATCCCGAATCAATAATCCTAAGCTCATTTTAGTCATCTTCCTCTACATAGCGCAAGTAAACTTCTTCTAAAGAGGGTTGAAGGAGATTAAAACTCCGCACGATGCATTTTTGATTGGTAAGTTCATTCATGATTGAAACCAAAGCTTGATCGAGATTGATCTTTGGTTTTAGAGTCAATACGGTCTTGTTTGCTGAAATTTTTTTCGTATGAGCTACTTGAGGTATTTTCATGAAATCAGGCAAAATTTTCTGATTTTCACCAAAAATAATTTCAATTTCATTTCCTACATTGAATTTGGCTTGAAGTTCTTGAGGTGTCCCCACATTGAGAATTTTACCGTGATTAATAATCGCAATTCGATCAGCAATATCTTGGACATCAGATAAAATGTGACTACTGAGGAAAATTGTAATATTTTCATCTGCCAATTGCCGAATAATTTTCTTCATTTGATAGCGACTGGATGGATCTAAACCCGTCATGGGTTCATCTAATACTAAGAATTGGGGTTCATGAAGCAGAGCTTGGGCTAACCTTAATTTTTGCTGCATACCGCTTGAGAGATGCACAATTTTCTTGTGTTTCACATCTTTAAGACCTACTTTCTGAAGAACATCATCAATTCGAGCGGGTAGCTTATCAGTATCATATCCCGATAGACGACCAAAAGTATCTAAGAGATGGTAAACTGTTCGCCATGTTTGAAAACCCACATCTTGAGGTAAGTATCCTAAAATTTTGTGAATTGAGTTCTCCAATTTATTCACCGTTTTCCCGTCAAGTAAGATAGTACCTTTATAAGATCGGATTAATCCCACAATAATCTTCATGGTAGTTGTCTTTCCTGCACCGTTGGGTCCAATATAACCTAAAATTTCTCCCCGTTTCAGCGAAAGGTTGAGATTATCCAAAGCGGTAAAATCGCCGTAGAGTTTGGAAATTTGCCGCAGTTCTAAAAATGGTTGTCTATCAGTTGGATGTTGTATCAAATCATCGCTTTTTGAAATATTTGAGATTTCTGGATGTTTAAGGAATTTTGTTGACATTTTATCGAAGTTATCTCCTTGTAAGAATAAAAACAAATTTTGAGTATTTAAATATAAATGTTATATGCCAAATTTTTTAAACATTGGTATATATCATTTTATGTAAATAATGGGATAAAACAAATATAAAGTTTGCGATCATGCATTGAAAACAGCTTATTGGGTGCAACTGCGCACGAATTCTGAAATATGAAGGATTTTATCATGACAGATAATAAAAATCGGAAAATAAGTGGAAAAATTTTGAGAAATGGGAAAAAAGGTGCAGAGATGAATAAAGAAGAAATATTCAAGATACTAAGTGACGAGACAAATTTTGAAATATTGATGGCACTTTTTTCCCGTAATGAATTGATATTAAGTGAATTAGATGCTATCATTGCCAAGAGCCGTTCCACCATCCACCGTCATATTCAAGATTTAATTTCATCAGGATTTATCCTTGAATCTAAAGAAAAAGTGATAAAAGGTCCAATTCCAGCAAAATATTATAAACTTAATTTCAAGAAATTTGTTTCAATTCCTTCACTTTCTATGGATCAAGTTCAAAGTTTATCAGAGGTTGAACGAATTAAAATTTATTCGCAAATTAAGCAAACATATTATACCATGATTACATTTTTATCAAAGATTTTAGTTAAAATCCAAACCTTTTTACAGAAATTAACACCTGAGAATTCTACAAATTTTGAAGAGATGCTTAATTTTAATGATCCCAGGTTTTTTGCTACACTTAACTTGCTGACTGAACCGCAAAAAACACTCTATCTGCGGAGATTTCAAGAATTTTCTCAATCATTCATGCAAGAAATAATGGAAAAAAATATGTTTGACCCTCAAGATCCATTCAAAGATCCAAAGCCTTTTCTTTTAACGACTTTACTTGCTCCAATCCAATCGCTTTTCAAAAATGAATAAGGATCACGAGAGATATTCCTTCCTTTCTTGATAAAGGTGTAGTAAATAATTAAAACACTACAGAGGAAGCGCTGCTCCCTCAAGTTAATACCTTTTTTCATCAAAAAGGAACTGGTCAATAACCCACAAAATTCCCTTTTCGTGCTTTTTTTTTTCACTTTTCAAGCATATCATTTCCCACTTTGATCACATCTTTAAAACCCCTCCTCTTTAGTATACATGATCCTTTAATGTTTAACATAATCGATGGTATTCGGGATCGTTAGTTAAAACTCAAGGAAATGAGACATATGTCATCTGAAACCAATCCCTTTCAAAATGCATTAAAACAATTGCGTCTTGCTTGCGATGCGATGGGCATCAATGAAGATATTTATACTTATTTGTCTAATCCAACCAGAATGGTACAAGTTGCTGTTCCCGTAAAAATGGATGATGGTCATTTAAAAGTATTTGAAGGTTTTCGTGTGCTTCACAATTCTGCCCGCGGCCCGGGAAAAGGAGGTATCCGTTACGCCGCAAATGTCGACTTAGATGAAGTGAAAGCTTTAGCTATGTGGATGACCTGGAAGACCGCTTGCGTAGGAATTCCCTACGGTGGTGCCAAAGGTGGTGTACGAGTCGACCCACGACAATTATCCGATGCAGAATTGGAGAGACTAACCCGCCGATTCACTGCAAATATTATCAATGTTATAGGTCCTGAGACTGATATCCCCGCTCCTGATATGAACACCGGACCACGAGAAATGGGATGGATGATGGACACCTATTCTATGCAAAAAGGTCATGTTGTACACGGGGTTTGCACCGGAAAGCCGGTTGAGATTGGTGGTTCATTGGGCCGAACTCAAGCCACTGGACATGGAGTTGCTTTCATTGCTCATGAATATGCCAAACGACATGGATTTAAGCCAGAAGAATCAACCATGGTTATCCAAGGTTTTGGTAATGTCGGTCAATACACCGCTTTAACCGCAAAAGAATACGGCTATAAGGTTATTGCAGTTTCTGATATTTCTGGAGGATACTACAATCCTGATGGATTGGATGTGGATGAAATATTTGCCTACATCTCTGATCCCGCCCACCGTACCTTAGAAGGATATGAAAAAGCTCAAAAAATCACCAATGAAGAATTATTGACCTTAGAATGCACCATTTTGGCTCCTTGTGCATTAGAAAACCAAATTACTCCCGAAAATGCTCCGAAACTCCGCTGTAAAGCAATTGTTGAGGGTGCTAACGGACCAACCACTCCGGAAGCCGATAAAATTTTAGAAGAACGCGGTATTGATGTAATTCCCGACATTTTAGCCAACGCTGGTGGTGTTACTTGCTCCTACTTCGAATGGGTGCAAGATCGTATGGCTCTTTTCTGGGATTTAGAACGTGTGAATGAAGAATTAGATAAAATAATGTTACGGGCATTTGATTCAGTTTATCAGCTGGTTCAAGATAAAAAGATCAGTTATCGTATGGCTGCTTATTTTGTAGCAGTAGAACGTGTGGCCAAAGCCATTGAAATGCGCGGAATTTATCCATAATTTATCAGTAATATATTCAATATGATTTGTTTTGATAAAATATACCTTTTTTTCCCTTTTTGTATGATTTCTATTTGCTCTACAACATTATATCTTCTTAACATTCGAATAGTTGAAGCTATATGATTGAATTACATCAAATTTATTTGTTAACATAACATTGTATCTTCTTAACATTCGAATAGTTGAAGCTTTATGATTGAATTACATCAAATTTATTTGTTAATTGCCAAGATTGTAGAATTGGCTTTATATTTTTATGCCGTTTTTGCATTGAATAAAAAATATCATGGAGTAAAATTTTCAGATAGACCAGCCTTGCATCGATTTTTCATTACAGGGTTAAGCGGTTGGATCATTTATTTGTTTTTTGATTCGATAATATATGTAATCGCTCCATTATCCATTCCAGAATCAGCAACAATTAATGCAGTTAACGTTGTCTTTTCTGGTTATGATTCTGCTTATCCTTCATTATTGTGGGCAAATATTTTACGTGATTTGGCTATCCCCGGTGCACTTTTTATGGCATGGACATATTGTGGTGCTTCAGTTCTAATTAATCGAGGGACAAACATTAATGAAGATTTTCTTTTTTCTGATGATCTAGTGTTTCCAAAACATTGGAAGATTCCTATTAAGAAGAAGCAATTATACCCAGTATTAGCGTTTCTATTTATATTGCTAATGGTTTATTTAGATCGAATTGAAGTTCACGTCATAGCTGATGGAAAAATTCATGTAACCTCCGCATGGGGTATAATAAATTCACTCTCACTTATATTGTTCTTTACATTTGCCACTATCTTGATGGTTCAACAGATGAGATTTCTACGAACCAGGTCAATGGAACTTGAGTACAAGCGTCGAGCACTATTTTTGGGATGGGGTATCATTTCTTTTACTATCGGATTATATTATTGGGCGTTAACGGGAATCATATTTCAAAATATGACTGCTTCTGAGACTCTAATTTTAGTATTTCTCTACTTAGGGCACGTGATTTGGAGTTCTTCGGCCATATTTATCTTTTTTGCGTTCCATCAAAAAGGAAAATCTAAGGAAAATAATATAGAATCATAAATAGAAAGTAACAGATTTATTAATTTTAATTTCTCTGTGAAAAGGAGATAAAAAAGAATCTTTTATAACTTTTATTTCTTATTTTTTCATTATTTCATCTATTATTATGATTCAACGGCAAGATCTTCAATTTCATCGTATGTAATTGTACCACGCAGCAATCGGGAAGCAATTGAAACCAATTCTGCTTGAGAGATCCGCTTTTGAGACATATCCTCAATACTGCGAATGGTTAAGGTATTATCATCTAAGGTTTGATGATCTATCGTAAAGGCATAACGAACACCCACTTCCTCAGTTCTACGGTATCTTTTCCCAATCGAACCTGTTTCGTCATAAATCGCACTGATATCATTATCAATCAATTGTTGATAAATTTCAAGGGCAACTTTGCTCAATTCTTCTGGTTTTTTCATCAAAGGAAATACGGCAAAAGGAATGGGTGTTATCTGAATCGGAAGATCTAACACATTACGCTCTTCTTCAAAGGAAAAGGCTTGTTCTAAGCAGAAAAAGAACAGACGGCCCAAACCAAATGCAATTTCAAGAATGTGCGGAATGATTTTTTCACCCTTATTCGGTCCAGGCACTTGCAGTTGTTTCTTTTTTGAGAATTTAAAATGGCGTCCCAAATCGTAATCCCCTCGATCATGAATTCCACAAACTTCAGTCCACCCATATATTTTAGAGTTGATTTCCAAATCCCACGCATCATGGGCGTAATGCGCCTTTTCATCATTTTTATGTTGACGAAGTCGAATATTTTCTTCAGGGATCTCTAAACCTTTGACCATATCGTAAGCCAAATACAACAACCATGCGTAGGCGGGTTTTTGCAAGACTTTCTTATCAATTGCTTCTTGAAGTGAAAAAAATTCAACTTTATCGTTTCCTGCAATTTGTTGAGATGCGGACAATAGCGGAATTTTTTCCTCTTTGTATAATGAATGAAGTTTAAAATCCATTTCTTGTTCTGGTGTAATAAAAATTTGTCCTTCACATTGTTCAAATTCTCGGGTACGCAGAAGCATTTTTCGGGGGGAAATTTCATTGCGGAACGCGTATCCCATCTGGAAAACGAGAATAGGCAACTTGGTTCGAAAATACTGATATAAGCGGGGAAATAACAGATAAGTGGTTGTTGCGGTTTCTGGACGTAGGATGAATTCTTTAGCAGGAAATCCCAATTGGGAAGTTACCATAAGATTTTGTGTGGTTACTTTTCCCAGTTTTCCTTCACAGTCGGGACACACGATATTGTTTTCATCTATAATTTTCTGAAATCCTTCCAAGCTGAAATTTAAGAGGTTGTAACCTAATGATTCTAAAAGAGTATCCGCACGATGCACGTGTTGGCATTTTGGATTACAACACTGGACAATATAATCGAAAAATCGTTCTGCATGGCCAGATGCCTTCCAAATCATATCCGAGCCGATTAAAGGGCATTGAACTTCCCAGAATTGGAATTTACGAAATTTTTTCCGTATATAATTTTCCAAGTTTGTTTTCATCAATTTTCCTAAGGGTCCAAATTCGTAAGAGCCTTTTACGGGATTGTAAATTTCTGGTGATGGCCCCCAAATAAAGCCTCGATGGGACATAAGCATCAGAATTTTCGTTGCATCATCATCTAACTTTTCCGACATCTATTTCTTTACTCCTTATGGCAATTTAGTGTTGCTTTTTTCTTTAACATTTCGTTGCTAATATTTTCGTGGAAAAATTAATCAATCTAATTATCAATACTATATTTGAAACATGGTTGAATTTGATGTAAATGAGAACCATTTCGAATACAAACCGAAATATCAAGTTTTTCATAGCCTAATGAAGCATCGGATCAAAGAGATCTTGTTGGTTTCCAGTATTTATGATAATTTCATTTTGGAAGAAGATGGGCGCTTATCGGATCAAATTTATGCTGAATTCCTGGATTTAAACCTCAGAACCCTCCCACATTTTACTAGAGTTTCATCCGCCCAAGAAGCATTTGATCTTTATAAAAAAAGAGAATTTGATTTAGTTATAACCATGAGACGTTTGTATGATTCCGACCCATTTGAATTTGGACAGCAGATTAAAAAGATCCGAGACATTCCAGTAGTTTTATTGTTGACCAGTCTTTCAGAAATTAATTATTTGCCAGATTTTACCAAAAAGAGAGAAGGAATCGATTTAACCTTACTTTGGAATGGTGATAGTGCTATTTTCATATCGCTTACTAAGTTATTAGAAGATCGCCTAAATGTGGAAGAAGACACGAAAAACGGTTTAGTCAGGACCATTATTATTATCGAACATTCCATCCGGTTTTATTCCTTGTATTTACCTTTAATTTATGGAGAAATTATGCGTCAAGTACAATATCTTATTCAAGAAGGATTGAATGATTACTATCGATTACTCCAAATGAAAGCACGTCCCAAAATTATTCTTACCCATACTTATGAAGAAGCCATGGAGTATTATAAGAAATATAAGGATTTCATTATTGGAATTATTTCTGAAGTAGAGTTTCCCCGAAATAACGTTATGGATAAAAACGCTGGAATTGATTTTCTTACAAAAATTCGGAAGGAGTCTCCCACTATCCCCGCAATTT
Organism: uncultured archaeon; assembly: GCA_964426185.1. GTDB lineage: Archaea > Asgardarchaeota > Lokiarchaeia > Sigyniarchaeales > Promethearchaeaceae > Harpocratesius. The sequence continues at coordinate 10,984 of CAYRPF010000036.1, forward strand.
TACAATCTAATAATTCTGAGTGCCGGAAAAAGGCTGAAGAAATACAAGCACATTTTATCCACAAGAAATCTAAATCACTTTTGAAAGATATTAGGGAGTTTATGCTACAATATATGGGGTTTGGAGATTTTATTTTTCGTTTAGAAAATGGAGAACAAGTTGGAAAAGCATCCAATTTGCATGAATTTAAGGAGGCAATTAGGCAAGTTCCCCTTGAATCATTATATTATCATGCTTCTCACGATAATTTTTCTGGTTGGTTGATGGCGCGTGGCGAGTTTCACATGGCTTCTATTCTAAAATCCAAACATGTAAATGATTTTGAATCTAAAGAGGCGATTCGTGATTTCTTACACGATTCGACCCAGTTTTTAATAGAACAGAAGAAAAGAATCGTAGTAGATTTTCGAAAAGATAGTTATCATCCTGATTCCAATTTTATTCGATTACGCCCTGGATCTTTAGGAGGAAAAGGTCGGGGTCTGGCATTTATGATGTTTCTGTTAGATCGATTCGATTTTTCCCTTTATCGCCAAGTAGATATCACCATTCCGCAGACAATTGCTATTGGAACTGATGAATTTGATAATTTTATGGAACAAAATAATTTGCACCGAGTTTCCCAATCCCAAGATCTGGATGATCAAGAAATCTATAGGATTTTCAAGAAAGCTAAACTTTCTCATCAATTAAAAGAAGATTTGAAGTTTATTTTGAAAGATTGGCAAGGCTATCCGATTGCGGTTCGAAGTTCTTCAATTGTGGAAGATTCTCAATTTCAACCTTTTGCGGGAATTTTTGGCACTTACATGTTGTCCAATCAAGAAAAAAGTCTAAATGTGTGCTTGGAACGAGTTTGTGAAGCAATTAAGTTGGTATATGCTTCTACTTTTTCACAATCTGCCAAATCGATTCGAAAAGCAATGGGTTTGCGGATTGATGAAGTAAAAATGGGAGTATTGGTTCAAAAGGTAGTGGGGAAAAAGTACTCTGATGGAAAGTATTTTTATCCTAATTTTTCAGGAACAGCAAGCAGTTTTAACTATTATCCAATTGGAAAAATGAAATTTAGTGATGGAATCGCGTCTCTTGCATTAGGTTTGGGGCGAATTATCGTCAACGGAGGAAAAGTAAGAAGTTTTATCCCGACACATCCTAAGGTCAATTTCTTTTCAAGTGTGCAAGAAATTGTGAAAAACAGCCAAAATGAATTTTTTGCCATAGATTTAACCAGAAAAGTCAAACAAATAGCAGATGAAGAATCATATTTGGTTAAAATGAACATTTTAGAAGCTAAAGATGATGAGAATTTGGATTTGATTGCGGACACCTACAACCATGAGAATGATGTGATTCAGTCCGGTCTTTGGGAAAATAATCCAGGATTTCCCGTAATTACTTTCAATCGGCAGCTTTTATTTGATAAAACTTTCCCTCTCCCTGAAATCCTGTTAGAAGTATTAAAATTGGGTGAAAAAACCATGGGTTCTCCCGTCGAGATTGAATTTGCTTGTAATTTTCAAAAAAATCCTAACGAGAAGCATTCCATGAATCTGCTACAAATTAGGCCCAGTTTTGAGATACCCAATAATGAATTAGAAGAAATTGAATCTTTAGATATAGGAGATGCATTGGCATATACTGATTACTTTTCTGGAAATAGCATTTTTAAAAATATTAGGAACATTGTGTATATCAAATCTTCATCATTTGATAATCTTAAAACCCTTGAAATGGCAAATGAGATTGATTACTTTAACCGGAAATTGACTGAACTGAAACAACCTTATCTCTTAATTGTGTTTGGTCGGTTGGGAACATTTGATAGATTTTTAGGAATTCCAGTTAAAGAGTATAATATTACTGGAGCAAAGGTTATTATTGAAACCGGAACGAAAGACTTTCAGATTGAGCCAAGTCAAGGAACCCATTTCTTTCAAAATATGATAAGTGCAAAAACAGGTTTTCTTTATATCAGAAATGGGGTAAAGAATGAGTTTCTTGATTGGGAATGGGTGAAGAATTGTCCAATTGCGGAAGAAAAACAATTCTTTGCACATGTTGAGTTATCATCTCCCCTATTTATTGTATTAGATGGTAAAAAGAAACTTGCTGTGGTGAAAAAGCAAAAAAATTAAACAAAATATGTTATTTTCGAATATTATGCAATTTTTCTGCTCGGAATGTTCACTCTATTTAGGTTCTTTTTCTTCTTGAGGTTCAAGAAGACTGAGGATTAGATTAGTTCCGAAAATTATGGCTTCATCACATCTCTTCTTACGGTCTGATTCGCGTTCTTCTATTGTCTGATGATTTTCATCTCGAAATTCATTTGTCAAGCCATAACATGTGATTGAACTGAATTTATCATGGAATTTTTTTCTAAATTGCGCGCTTTTGTCGAAAATATTATCTTTATCAAATCCTTGACTATGAAGAAGATAACTTAAAGCGGCTAAACAACCAGAAACAATACCACATACATCTCCTTCATCAAAACCTCCGCCAAAGGGATAAAACGAATGATAGCAGACCTGAGCTTGCGAATTAAATTGAAATCGTTCCAATATTCCGGCGGCACAAGATTGAGCGCAGTTGCTGTTGTTTGACCAATATTGAGCAACTTCTGGGATTAACTTATTTGTTTTCTCGTACATTTTTAGAAGAGATAATTAATTATTCCTTAATTATTTTATTTAAAGATAATTATAACTATTCCGCACTCGCAGAAGTAAGATATTGGTGGGAAAGGGATGATTCGAACACCCGACCACTTGACCCCCAGTCAAGTATCATACCAAGCTAGACCACTTTCCCATGAAAATTGAGTTCTATGTGGAATTAAGAAAAGAATTCTATTAAAATTTTTGATAAGCGTTATAGCTGTTGATAACCAATTTGCTTGTGTTGGTGAAAATATTCTTTAGGAACTTATTTCATCA
>CAYRPF010000036.1:14025-27926 GCA_964426185.1 uncultured archaeon
CCCTAATTACATCCAATTTCAATTTCTTAATGCCTTTACAAAAGATTTTAATTGAATTATTCTTATCTTCATACGAGTGATATTATTGAAATTAGATAACCAAACCGAATCTAATGTAGAATCAATAAATAAAGAGAAATTACCATCAGAACAATCAGAATTGCAACAATCTAGCAAGAAAAAGGAAAAAAAAGCAATAAAAACTCTTACTATTTGTTATGATAATGGAGCTTCCTGTAACGACTGCCCCAATCAAAATAAACTTATGTGTCGCATTGATTGGAAAGATTCAGCCATTTTTGCGTGGCCTTTCCTAACGATGGTGGGTTTTTTGATAGCGGGAATTATTATCTCGATGAAGAACGATCACTTAAATTGGCTGGGGCTTGTAATTTTTCTTGCTGTATATTTTGGTTATATGTTCTTTTTCTTCAACATTTGGGAAAGTAAAGTATTGTGTAGCCATTGTCCATTCTACGTCATTGATGATTCAAAAACACTCAAATGCTATGCAAATTACGGATTTCTAAAAACAGCACCGTATAATCCTGCTCCTATCTCCAAATCGGAACAAATTCAGTTTGCAATTGGTGCAGTGTTACTTTTCGCCATTCCTTCCCTATTTTTGTTGATTGTGCAAAGTTATCTACTTGCTGTTTTAATTTTCGTGGTCTTATTAGTTTTTATTCTGAATACAATGACTCACAGCTGTAAGAAATGCCCAAATTTTTCATGTCTACTGAACAGAACCCCGAAAGAATGGCGAGATGAATATTTAAAGAGAAATTCTGTAATGAGAAAAGCTTGGGAAGATGCGGGTTATCATATCGAATAATTAAGAAAAAGATAATTGATACCGCTGAAATCACTCCTAATTTATAGTTGCCAAAAATTGGACTTCCTATCTTTTTTATTCAAAATCACTATTGAATTATAAATAGGTAAATTTTAGTGTGAATAGAATGAGAAAAAACAGAATTTTCATTTTAAGTTTGATTATAATTTCTGTATTTTTGACAGGAACAATATTTTCATTGACAAATGTTAGTGCTTCTGGAATTCAAGATAATTCTTCATTTTTAGGTTATGATTTGGGTGTGTTGAATACTCCTGTAAACACTACTTTGAATTATTCAATCCACACAGGCGAGGGATTGGGTTATTTCGATCAAATTAATCAAAGCACTATCCTTTTCAATTCGAAAAACGGAGTGAATGATAAATACAATTCAGAATTTTTTCAGAAAACTTATTATCAATTTAATTCTGTATATCTAAATAAAGATAGTGCATACTTCAATATTGATTTATTTTCAATCCCAATGATTTTTCCCCATGATATTTCATTTTCGAATAATGATGATTGGGAATATCTATATCGAGATGAATTCCAGATTACCCCCATTTTTAAAGATATATATTCTTTCTTTATCTTTCCCACTGATGTTGATTGTTTTACCATATTTCCGAATTCTTCTGCTCCTATATTGGCAGAAGCGCTGTTTTGGGATAATGAATTTGATTTATCATATTTTTATTCCCAAGCTATTTATCCTGTGCAAAATGTATTAAATTATTCAGTTTTTGCATTTGATTGGAATTATTCACGATATTATGCAGATTGGAATATTTCAGGCTATTCTTCCACCAATGAAGTTATTAATTTAGAAATGACTTTTAATTCTACCATTTGGTTGTCTGAAGATGGCTTCATTCAGCAGTATTTATATAATTTCACCCAAGATATTTTTGTTTCTGAGCCCGATTTCTCTGATACAATAGCTATGCACTATAGAAAAGAATATTATGCCAACAGATCACTAATTTATCGGGGTAATATGCACTTAGAAGCTCCTGAAACAACTATAGATGACTATGTAGATGATGATTGGGATAGTTGGGAAGGTGAAACTTTCAGTGAAACTCAAAATCTTGCGCTTCTTTCAGTAGTGTTGTTAGTAATTGGTGTCATAGTAGGATTAATTTTTCTGATTTTTATTATTTCTTCTATCTTCAAAATGAAACCGGCCTCATTTCCTGCGGAACAGGCACGTGCAGGTAATATAAGTCGAGAAAACTTCACAATTAGGCAAAAATCTACTAAAGTGTCTCGAACAGCCGATGGTGTAAGACTTTCAACCAAATTCATTCCTCGATTTTGTCCGATTTGCGGTACACCTGTAAGTGAGGTGATGGCTGAATTACTTCAGAAAGAAAGATACGCATTTTGCGAATCATGCGGTGAGAAAATAGAGTTGTAATGCTTTCTTTTTTCCTATTTCTATTTTATTTAAGAAATACATAACAAAGATACATATAAGAAAGAAATGTCATTTTAGTCGATCTTCTTCTTTTACCCTAAAATCCTTTTCCATCATTCCTTAATAGTTTAGTGTGTTTTATAATGTTATCAAGCATAAAAGAGTTTACTACAGAATATACATACAGTTTAGATGGAATTGGACAAATTGCAAGATGTTTTCACGTCAACAATTTAACAAAATTCAATTTTGGGTAGTTCAATAAGAAATAAAAATAATTGGGCTTCCAATCATTTAAATACTATTTTGGGTTTCACACTCATAATATTACACACCTACTTTACACATCAAGGTATAGTATTATTACAAAGAATTAACTCAAAAAAGGTTATTATTATGTTTCAAAATATAAAAAAAACGTATAATGAGTTTCCTCAAATATTTTGGATGGTAACAATCATATCCTTCATTGACATGCTGGGAAATTACATTTTAATGCCATACATTGCTCTGTACGTAACTTCTAGATTTGGTGTTGGATTAACTCAAGTTGGAATCGTATGGGCGATAGTCGGAGTGGGAAATTTGATCGGAGGAATGTTTGGCGGTGCTTTAACTGATAAATTGGGAAGAAAATTTATGATTTTATTTGGATTAATAGTAAGCGCTTCATTTTCCATAGTGGTAATATTCGTTAACAAAATTAGCACACTTTACATTGTAGTTCTGGTGATGGGTTTAATGGGTTCAATTGCTGGACCGGCTCGAAGTGCTATGGTGGTTGATGTGTTACCTGTTGAAAAACGCACGGAAGGTTTTGGAATCCTCCGAATCACCATGAATTTAGCAGCTACCATTGGCCCTGCTCTGGGTGGGTTTATTTCTAAATATTCTTTTTCATATCTTTTTATTATGGATGCTGCGGCCAGTTTTATTGTGGGAATATTATTCTTCTTTGTTCTGCCTGAGACAAAACCTAAGTTGAAAACCGATGAAATAAAATTGCCAGAGACTTCAGGTAAAAAAGACGGAGGATATCGAGAAGTATTTCGGGATTGGAAATTTCTACTATTTGTTCTCATCTCGGCTATATCGGTATTAGTATATGAGCAAATGAATACTACTTTACCCGTATTTCTTAGAGATACATACGCTTTCCCGAACTTTATGTTCGGATGGCTTCTTTCCATGAACGCCCTTATGGTAGTACTCTTCCAGTATTTAATTACTAAACTGATTAAAAGATTTTCAGCCTTCAAAATGATTGCCCTAGGCAATGTGTTATATGCAGTTGGATTTGGTATGTATGGATTCTTTGAAACCGTTCCAATGTTCTTTGTAGCGATGATTATTATTACTCTTGGAGAAATGATTGTTGCACCCTATTCTCAAACTATTGCAGCGAATTTTGCTCCTGAAGATAAGAGGGGGCGTTATTTAGCAGTTATGCAGTGGACGGGATTAGTTCCAACCTTATTTGGTGTGTTGGGTGCTGGAATCATCATGGAAAATCATAATCCTTTGATTATATGGTACTTGGCATTTATTTTATGCATGGTTGCAGCATCAGGATATTTCATGTTGCATAAAATACATCGTAATCCAATGGAAGCGAACCAATCCAACAAAGACAATCAAGAAGTGCAGAATATACAAAATCCGCAAATAATTGCCGCCGATTGATTTTTTTTCTTTAATTTTTAACTACTTTCTTTTTTATTTTCTATTTCTTTACTTTAAATCACTTCATGAATTGCCAGATTGACTAAAATATTGAGAAAAAGGAAAAAGAGAAAAGGAGATGTTAAATAAGTAAAATTTTTAAGAGAAAATTTCTTTTGGAGCGTCATTTTGGGAATTTTCTGGTTTGGCTTTTTTGATAAGTTTCAAGAAAAGTTCCGTATCAATACTCGATTTCTTTTTTCTGATGGCAGTATGAACCGCAATTTTCATCAATTTCTCATGTAATTCCCGACCGCTCCAACCTTCGGTGAGTTTGGCCAATTTATCATAATTTGCTTTAATTGGAATGGGTGATTTGCTCCCGAAAAGTTTTAACATAGCGGCCCGTTCTTCTTCATTTGGTTGAGGAAATTCGATTTCTTCTTCAAATCGATTCCTGAGACCTATATCAAGTAAATCTATATTATTTGTGGCGGCTACTGTGATTACACCTTCATTAGGCTCCAATCCATCTAATTCCGCTAATAATGCAGTAGCAACTTCCACCACATCGCCCCTAACACTTTGATAGGAGCGATTTAAGCCAATAGAATCTAATTCATCAATAAAAATTATCGAAGGTGCATTATCCCGTGCTTTTTTAAATAATGCGTGAATTTTAGCCGCGCCATCACCGACGTGTAACCCAATCAATGTAGTTCCCTTTTTAGCAAAAAAGGAACAATCCGCTTGAGAAGCAATAGCTCGAGCCATTAAAGTTTTTCCTGTTCCGGGAGGGCCATAGAATAGAACATTTTTTGGCGCCCATTCACCGAATTTTTCAGGAGATTGAAGATAAGTAATGATAATCTCGGCTTTTTCCTTAGCGTTTTGATTCCCAATTATCTCATCAAATGAAATTTTTGCAAGTTTCGGCTTAGGCATAGCCGGCTGCTGCAAAATAATGTTAGTTTCGGTTCCAATTCGAGAAGTCTCTGGCGGTTCTATTTTAAGAATTTTAAAGGCGAAATCCGGAATGAGTAACTGGTCAAAAATATAATCATTTACTTGAACAGACAAACCCAACCATTGTTCTGTAGCATAGGCTTGAAATAATTTCGGATCTCGATTTAGAGTGAGGTTTAAGGTATCGGGTGCATCAAAAGGTTTAATTGGATAACCAGCTGGAGCAATAATCAGCGTTTGAATTATTTTTTCCGATTCGGTAGAAGACAGAGATTCATCCGAAGTTATCTCGATGTTTAAGGATAAATTCTCCGTTTTAGAATCGTTTTTTTGAGGTGATTCGTTTTCTTCAGTTTTAGAATCGGTTTCAGAGCTTAAGTGGGAAATCCGATGTCCGAGTTTTTTTTTCGGCAAGAATAAATCAAGATCTAGAAATGATTCAAAACTATTTAATTTTTTTAATTAAAAAAGAAAGAAGTAGCTTAGCATTCAATAAGGTGTCATTCACCGAAAATCCATGAAAAGAGTTAAAATTAAAGAGATTTCATAAATTCGGTGATTTTTTCTTTAAGTGGGGGTTCGATTTGGTCGGATTCTTTCAAATCACCCAAGATTACGTAAGTATTATTGAATTTAGCCATTAAACTTTCGGCTAATTTAACCAAGATTTCGTCTTCATGTAACATAAGTGGAATCAAGGCTTTAATAACTTCTTGCTGGTGAACCTGACCAATACGATATAAAGCGTCTTCAATCAATCTGCGTTTACGTGGTTTTTCCATGTACAATTTTAATAATGGTTCAATCGCTTGTGGATCTTGTCCTTTTCCCAATCCTCGTAATGCAATAGTTATAATTCTGGGATCTTCATCTTTTAGTGCTTTGATTAAAACTGGAATGCGGTCATTATGTCCCATTCTTCCAATTATGCCTAAAGCACCGTAACGAAGAAATTTATTAGATTCTGGGTTTTGAACTGCTTTAACCAAAGCTGGGAATGAAACTTGTTTTCCAGATTCTAAATGAGCCATTACTTCTTTACGAATTTCCTCGTCTTCATCACCTAACGCTTGAATTAATCCGGTCATTGCCTTTGGATCATTGATTTTAATCAATCCTCTTACAGCCCAAAACCGAATAAATCTATAAGGATCTTTCAAAACAGCAGTAAATGTGGGAATTAATTTGGTATCTCGAAATCTTGCCAAGTGGGTGATGGCACTTCTCCTAAGTTCTTGAGGATTTTCTTGGTTTCCTGCTATATCTTGAAGAAATTTACGAAATCCCGCATCTCGTTTGCCTCGACTAAGGCCATCTAATGCAGCCACGCGTAAACGTTCATTCATATTTTTATTTTTCACGATTTCCAGTAATTTTTCTTCTGCTCTCTGATCCTTAACCCTAGAAAGCAATTTTATTCCTTCATTTCGATCACGGAAGCGTCGTCCTGAAAATTTTTTAATTGCTTTTTCGTAGGGCGTTAATTGCTTTTTCGGAGCAGGTTCTTCTTCTTTTTGAGAGGATGATTCTTTCTGTTCAGAGGATTGATTTGATCCTGTAAGATTTTCAGATGAATCTATGGAAATCTTTTCTTCACGCATGTCGGATTGCGGGGATGAAGGTGAACATTCCTCGGTATCCATTGATTTCTCGGAGATATTTTGTTCTTCTTTTTCTGCCATCATGGTAGGCCTCTGGATTTATGGTGCGGTTTTCAGTCTTCATGTAAATTCAAACTGATGTTCAATCAAAATATGATTTCATGAGACAAACCGGGGACATCATACGGATGTTTAATTTTCGTGATGTATAACTAATCTCATTTAATACAGTTGAAAAAATCTTTGGTTCAAAAAATTCAAGATATTTCATAAATTCTCCACCGTTAGAAATTTTAAAAGGGTGATTTTATTTTCCTAGGTTAATAGTTTGTGATGAATAAATCATTAATAGGTAATTTTATCTTTCATCGACAAAAAATAGAAATCATTCATATCTCGGAAAAAATATTATCAAGGGGCTAATATATGGTCATAGAAACTGATTCTCCACCCACTAATCCTGCAGGCGATTTTGAGGATTTCTTTCGAAATTTCGAGGAAATTCCCAATGAATTTAAATACCGGCAGCGAATTAGTGATGCTTATGCAAAATCGGAGCATCACATCACTGTTCTTTTTGAAGATATTCTGGCTTTCAATCCTCAATTAGCCCATTACTTGAAAAATCATCCCGAAGAAGCCCTTGAAGAAGCTTCAGAAGCCCTAAAAAATATTATTCGGATCGATGCCGGTGGATTTTTTAATCCAGATGAAGCTTATTTCGTTCGTATATCTACTTTAAATAATTCCAATGAAGTTTCTTTACGCAGGATCAGATCTGAACATGTAGATACACTAATTTATGTTAAAGGTATTGTTATTAGGGCTTCGATAATCCGTCCCCAAGTTATACGTGCCATGTTCGAATGTCCGATATGTGGAAATCAGATGCTGGTTGACCAATTAACCACCCGGTTGACTCCTCCCCGTGAATGTATGAATCCAACTTGCAATAATAAAAAGGATTTTAAGGTATTAACCGAACAATCCGAGTTTCTCGATCATCAATATGTGACTATCCAAGAGGCTCCCGAAGAATTAAGATCGGGAGATATTCCCCAAACTTTACAAGCAGTATTACTGAATGATTTAGTTGATTCAGTTCGTCCTGGTGAAAGAGTAAAAATGATGGGTATTCTAAAATCCGTCCCACGGGAGGATCGTAGAGGTAGGCTTTCCACCTTATTTCAATCGCAGTTATTCGTAAATAATGTAGAAGGGATTCGGCAAGAAGATGAAGAATTGGATCTTTCTCAAGAGGATATCGATGAAATACACGCACTTGCCCAAGAACCGGATATTCAGAATAAAATTGCGAATTCTATTGCTCGTGCCATATTAGGACACGAGAAATTGAAAATGGCGGCGGCTTTAAGTCTTTTTGGGGGTAATCAGAAACTAAAGAAAGACGGTAGTAGACTGCGAGGAGACATCCATGTGCTCTTTATGGGAGATCCCGGTACCGGAAAATCACAAATTTTGCAAAATTGTGCCCAAATTGCTACTCGTTCCGTATACACCTCTGGGAAAGGCGCTTCGGCGGCGGGTCTTACAGCTGCGGTGATTAAAGAAAACGATAATGCTGGACTGCAATTGGAAGCAGGTGCTTTAGTCTTGGCCTCCGGTGGTGTGGCATGTATTGATGAATTTGACAAAATGCGCAAACAAGATAGATCAGCTATCCATGAAGCGATGGAACAACAAACTATTTCTATTGCTAAGGCAGGGATTGTCGCTACTCTTCAATCAAAAACGGCCATAATTGCTGCAGCTAATCCCAAACACGGTCGCTGGAATGAATATGAGACTCCCGCAAATAATATAAATCTTAACCCTCCGATTCTTTCACGGTTTGATTTGATTTTTATTGTACGCGATATTCCCGAAAAAAATATGGATGATAGAATAGCCGATTACATTTTAAAGAATCATATGATGGGTTTTGATGAAACTTATTATACCGAAGACGAAGATGAAAATTCTCAATCTCGGAAACAAATAGAATTTATTCCCATAGATCTACTAAAAAAATATGTGCAATACGCCAAGGTTAATTCACATCCCAAACTGACCAGAGAGCCTGCAAATTTAATTCGGGATTTTTACATATCTATGCGTAGTTCTACTCCAGAAGGTTCTACTGCAGTTCCCATTGTCGCACGAACTTTAGACGGAATGGTTCGGATGAGTGAAGCCTATGCAAAAATGGCTTTACGTGATTTTGTTAAAAAAGAAGATGCTGAAGCTGTTATCGAATTATTGAAAAAATCTTTACGGGATATTGGCTATGATGAAGAAACCAATCAATATGATGTAGACGTCATGTATACTGGTACATCCAGTTCTAAACGGCAGAAATTAAACTTAATTTTGAATAAAATAAAAGAGTTGCAAACGGCAAATCCCAAAGCAGAATTAACTTTCGAGGATATTTTTGAACCACTGGCGCACGAAAAGGGTATCACTGAAGAATTTGTAAGAGCAGCGCTTGATCAGTGGGTTAAGGATTCTGAATTATACAATCCGCATCCTAATACATGGCGAATGACCAATCCTCCCAAAAAATCGAAAGAAAATCTTAAATAAGATTTTCCTCAGGAAGTGAAATTCATCATTCCGCCTAAAAATACCACAGAAAACCCAAAAAAAAAACTTTTTGAATCCGTCAAAGTTCAAAAACCTTCAAAAATTCCACTGGAATCATATAATTGGCAGAATATTCCCTTTCATCTTGAAGTGGTTAATTATTTAAAAAAAAGAAGTATTAGAGAATTATATCCTCCCCAAATCGCAGCTCTTTCTCCCGGATTACAAAGACATAATTTACTTATAAGTATTCCCACCGCATCGGGGAAAACCTTGATTGCAGAATTAATTGCTTTAAATTTATTAATGCGAAATCGAGAAAAATTTCCAAATCAGATGGGTAATTGGGGTAAAATCCTTTATCTTGCCCCTTTGAAGGCATTAGCTATAGAAAAATATCATGAATTCTCAACACTTTGGAATCCTCTAGGTTTTCATGTGGGAATCTCGCGCAGCGATGTGGACGAGCCCGATTTTCGGATTTTTCAAAACCATTTGATTATTCTTACGAATGAAAAAGCTGATTCATTTTTTAGAATGAACCCAAAATTCCTTAAAGATATAGATTTGGTGATTGTGGATGAAATTCATCTCCTTCGTGACCAACATCGTGGGATCACATTGGAAGTTTTATTGACTCGTCTATTAACACGAACACCACCCATTCAAATCATCGGGCTATCTGCTACAATACTAAACTCACATGAGTTAGCCCAATGGCTACATGCCGATCTGATCTCCTCCACTTGGCGCCCGGTGCAGTTAAAAGAAGGCTATTACATTGGAGATTCTATCTTTTTTCAAGATGGAAGTACCCGCCGTGTTATTCCACTTCCCGGCCATTCTACCACTGCTACATTAACACTGGATACCTTGAAGGAAGGTGGACAAGTTATCGTATTTGTCAATTCCCGAAAAAACTCTATGCAAGAAGCAGAAAAATTGGCCCCGAAAGTCCGAATTTTCAGTTCTGCTGAAGAAAAGGAAATCTACAAAGCAGTCCAAGTGGAATTTGATAAAAATCACTTAGATGATTCCCAGTTAAGTCATCGCCTTTCACATTGCCTAAAAGGAGGAGTTGCGTTTCATCATGCTGGAATGGCTTCAGATCAATTGGATTTTATCGTGAAAAAATTCAACTCCCGCAGGATTAAAGTAATTTTCTGCACTCCTACTCTGGCTGCCGGCGTTAATACTCCAGCCCGTCGAGTGATAATTAAGACATTGTACCGATATGAAGCTGAAAAAGGGAGTGTTCTAATTCCAATCTTGGAGTATAAGCAAATGGCCGGACGCGCTGGGCGACCAGGTTACGATCCATATGGAGAAGTAGTTATTTTGGGCAGTAATCCTGAAAAATTGATCAAAGATGCCGTGGCTTATATATTAGGGACTTCGGAAGAAATTCACAGTCAACTGACAAATGAAGAATCTTTGGGATTCCATATTTTAGGGTTGTTTTTGGCAGGGGTAGTCAGCACTCCTGCCCAGTTGATTCACTTCGTCAATCATACATTTTATGCATTTCAACAATTTTTTCCAAAAGCAACTCAAAAGAGCCGAAACAAAGGTCCAAATGCAAATAACTCAATTGCAAACAATTCAAATGCAAATAAATTAAACGGAATCGATGCAAAAATAGACTCTTCAAATGGATTGGGAATGAAAACACACAAATTACGCCCAAAATCGCATCGAAAGGAAGGAAGAGGGGCAGATCCATTAGGATTAAATTCAGAGTTTGATACCACCTTCAGATCGGCTGAAGAAATACTGGAATATTCTGAAAACTCTAATCATAGCGATAACTCCAATTTATTACTTGATCATAGCGGTTATCCCCGCCCCAAATCTTTTTCTCCTGATTCTTTATCTAATAATTACATTTCTGATACTTCATTACTACCATATTCTCCTCCATCCAACTCTTCTTCTCCGCAAACCCTGGATAAAAATTCTGCCCTTCATAACTTAGTGCTATCCCAATTAACCTTTTTATGGAAAAATGATTTCTTAACCGGATATTTTGATCCATCTGCTCAAGATCTAAATTCTCCTTTAATTCCCACCAAATTCGGCGAAATTGTTGGACAGAGCTATCTTAATCCACAAGATGCTGTTCTTCTCCGTGAAGATCTGATTTATGCTAAGACTCTTCATGCAAATAATGAAATCATTCTGCATCCTGTTTCATGGCTTCATTTATTAACCAAATTGAGTGTTTTCCCTAAGTATTTCATTCAAAGTCGTGAATATTCTCCTATTTTAGATTTTATTGACCGATATAGCGATCATTTTATTATGGAGCAAGTTTGGGATTCTCATGATCCACAGTTTCCAGAATTCGCCAAAGAAATTAAAATGACAATGCTCCTCTTTGATTGGATTAATGAAATCCCACAACATGAGATCAACGAAAAATATAACATCGGTATGGGCGATATTCGTCGTGTAGTAGATACAGCTTTATGGATTCTGCGCGGTTTTCTACGAATCGTCAAACTTGATGCTGATAATAATTATCCCATTGAAGGATTGGGAAATAATCTGCAGGTTTTAAATATTCGGATTAAGTATGGTATCCGCTCTAGCCTTGTTCCGTTTGTGCAGATTTCGGGCATCGGGCGGATTAGAGCACGTAAAATTTATCAAGCAGGATATAAATCCATAGAAGATTTGAAAAAGGCAAGCCTTGAGGACTTATCTCGTATCCCCTTAATCGGAAAGCATTTGGCTCAAGAAATATATTCGCAATTACATCTGCAAGAAACATTATTAAAATCGGGGAATAAAACGCCCAAATATAAGTTAAATAAGAAAATTTCTTCCCAATTCTCAAACCATAAAAATAATCATAGTAATCTCGATGATTTCCTTAAAGAGAGTAAGAAAAAAAGGAGAAAATTATAGAAATCTTCAATATCTTAATTCCTGCAAACAATTTTAAAATTCATCACACTGGTGTTATATCATCCATCCCAGTGCAGCTCTTTATCATCGAAATAAATGCTTCGTTAACATGATATCCAGTTTTCGCCGAAGTATAAAGCACCTTATCGATTCCAACATCTGCAGCGATCTCTCGAACACGATTTTCTTTTATCTCAGCCGGTAAATCGTTTTTATTGGCCAGCAGAATGATAGGAACACTCTCCGCTGCCGAACCGCCATGTTCCTTGAAATCCGGCACCCAAAAATTCTTTACCTGCTCAAAAGAATTTTTCCGTGTTAAATCCGCCACCACAAAAACACCCTGCGCCCCCCGATAATAGGTATGCCTCATGGCTGTCCATCTTTCTTGACCAGCAATGTCCCAAGCAGTAATGGTAAATTGCAGCGAATCTTCTGCGGAGTTTTTAAAGGTAAGTTTTTTGATGAAAAGATTAGATCCTATGGTTGGGCGATAATCCTTCGTATAAGCCCCTTCTACGAAATTTTTAATTAATGAGGTCTTTCCGGCTGCGTATTCTCCGATGAGAATAAGTTTTAGTTTATAAATTTGAGTTGTCATAATTCATCACAATATGAAATTAATTAAGTTTTGTTACAATTCTTACTTACTTATTTGGCTTTTGCTTCTTAATAAAATGGTTAACCTCAATATCATTTTTAATCTCCATGAAAGGATTTCCAATAAGGATTCATCAATGAATTTAAGTATGGGATGACTTTGTCATTATTGAACGCCATTACTTCGTCAGATTCCGAGATTATGCTTGATTCCTTAAATGGTGGATTGAATTTTGCCAAGGCTGCAATAGTATTGGCGATCGAATGACTTAAAGCCGTTAAGTCATACCCTCCTTCTAATGTAGCTAAAATTCGATCATGGTTAAGGTCACTCATTACATTTTGCATGGTTTTTACCATCCAAGTATAGGTTTGTTCCATAAATCCCAAATTAGTTAAAGGATCATTGTGATGGCCATCATATCCTGCTGAAATTAGCAGAAATTCTGGATTAAATTCACGCAAAGCCGGAATTATTACTGTTTGAAACATTTGTTTGATGGTTTCATGTCCGGAAGAGGGGGCTAAGGTCAGATTGAAGATTTTTCCTTGATGTTCACCCTCTCCAATTTCATTTACATAACATGTGCCGGGATATAAGGTATCTGGGTGTTGGTGCAAGGAAATCATAAGCAAATCTGCAGGAATGTGTCCTTCATTCATCAAATCTTCAGTTCCATTGCCTGCATGTGCATCAAAATCCACAATGGCCATTTTTTTCATACCATAATGATGGTATAAATAATTCACTGCCAGTCCGATATTGTTAAAAATACAAAATCCCCGAGCGTTTGCGTAATCGGAATGATGACCGGGAGGACGGCACAGATTAAAGGCACTATCAATTTTTCTATTCATAATAGCATCAATTGCTGTAAACATTCCCCCTGCAGCATAAAGTGCTGCGTCGTAACTCTGCGGTGACGCCACAGTTTCACCGTAACGATTGTTTGGAGAATCGAGAAATAATTGATATGGGAGCGAAATTGCCTCTTTGCAGCGGATTCTGGCGGTTTCAATCAATTCAAGGGCGTGACACCAACGAATTTCTTCTACAGTGGCTTTTCGGGGCTTGAGAGGTTCAATCCAAGATAAATGACCATCTCCAAAGAAATCGAGTGAGGTTAAAGTTTCAAGGGTTCTTCTCAATCGATCAGGGTTCTCAGGATGATCTCCCGTTTCATGCTGTAAAAAAATATCATGGAATATTATCCCCACCTGTTTCATTAATTTTTCACCAGAAGTCAATCTGCTACGGAATTTAGTTCTGGTTACTTATCCTTTTTTAACTATAAAATTATATTCCCTATTAAAA
>CAYRPF010000036.1:28026-30637 GCA_964426185.1 uncultured archaeon
TAATTTAAATGTGATCAACTTTGATCAGTAAAAAATTGTCACTTGATTAGGACAAAAATAAAAATCCCAGATATATGATAAAGCCGAGCAAGAAAACAATCCCACCTTTCCAAGACAGTTTTTTCTGTTTAATTCCAACATAGGCCAATAATGGAAGCAATATTATCGATAAAAACAAACCATTAAGTAGAACCTTCAGTGAAAAATCAAATACTGCAAAACTTGAGTTGGTGAGACCTAAAATAATAATTGAAATTCCTGCATTTAGCCCCAAATTCCACATAATTTTTCCCAATAATCCGGCAATACCAATTTCCACCCTCTTCTTCTTAATACTTTTAAATAAGAGAAAATATTCTTCCACGTTAGTTGACGCGGCAATAATTCCCACTCCGAAAAACGCTTCTGAAATATTGGTCATAATTAGCAACGATTGAACACTTTCCACTAACATTCTTGAGCCTAAGAAAAGTGTAGCAAAGCCTACGATGGCAATTATTATTTCCCGCCAGTTAATATTTTTTTCCGATTCTTTATCTCCTTTATTATTCGCTTCCGCGTTATTTGCATGTTCTTCATTTGTTTCATCTGAAATTATCACACTTGAATGATTATTCATTGCCCTGAAATTCCAAACTATATAAAAGAAATAAATTACTAAGATTAAAACGGCCCAAAATATCCATAGTGAAGGCCACATTAACACACCAATGTTAATTATCCCCAAAAGTATTAAAAAGAAGAAATATTTGGCGGATATTTTGTGAAATACAATAGTGAAAAATAAAGCAGGAAGTGCAAAACAAAAAGTAATCGAGATAATACTGTTGCCTATTACATTTCCTAGTGCAATCTCAGGTAAATTTGCTGCGGCTGCGCTCCAAGAGGCAATAGCTTCTTCTAAATCTATTCCCATGACAAAAAAGGCAATGCTAACTGCAGAAAGTTTAAATTTTTCAGAGGTTTCCTTAATTACATCAATTACCTTATCGGCACCCCATGAAATCAACAGTATTGAAAGGATGAACACCAGAATTGCTGCTATAAGATTCATGAACATTAAAATCCATCTTAATATATATACCATCTTAAATCAAAAAATAAGGTATTTTCTTAAAAAGGGTTCGTCTCAATCGATCAGATGAACCCTCTCAATAATCATCTTAAATTGCTGAAAAAATCCGTAAAGTCATAAAATTAGTTGTAAGAAAAAGTACGATGAATTTCACAACACAACAACAAACAAAACAATAGTAAGCCAACACGGCTTACAGAGGGATATAAATCAAGAAAAAGGAGATACGAGTTGTGAAATTCATCAATTTTTTATTTGAACTAGAAAATATAAATCTTCCCAATTGTCTTTAGAAAAAAGGAAAATAACAATTACCTGCTAGATTAAATTCTTAAGGATCTATCTTTCCATGATTTCATTATAATTCTTAATAAAAATGATTTTCTAGATTAAATCTCGCTGTCAATCATAATTAAACCCAAATGCGTGCAAAAAATAGAAAATAGGAGAATTGACCTACTATCAATGAGCGGATAAAATTTTGAGTTTAAATCTATCTTCTTGATTGGCGTTTCTATAAAAAAAACAATAATATACCGAATAAAAGGAGAAATCCTTTGAATAATTTCTTTTTTATTTAGTTCGTTTTTTGCTGAATTATAAATTGACAAAATCGTTATTTTTTTATTTACCGTTTCTTAATTATAGGTATCATGTGTACATTTTCACATAATAACCTTCCCCTCACCTTAAAACCCATATTTTATCGAAGATCGGTAAGGCAGTATCAAGATAAACCACTGAAGTCTGAAGAAATCCAAACCATCATTCAAGGAGCCATGCGAGCACCCACTGCAGGTAATATGATGATGTATACTATTTTGGAAGTTACCAAGCAAACTCTTAAAGATAAACTGGCAGTAACTTGTGATAACCAACCATTTATTGCAAAAGCTCCGCTCGTACTGATATTTTTGGCAGATATGCAGCGACTTTTTGACTATTATAAGGTGTGTGGAGTTCCAGATGTGTGTGAAGCGCGCGATGAACCATTACGAACACCTCAAGAATCCGATTTGTTACTGGCGTCTTGCGATGCGCTGATCGCGGCTGAAAATGCAGTCATTACAGCTGAAGCTTTAGGAATTGGCTCATGCTATATCGGAGATATTATGGAGCGCATCGAAGATCATCGTGAAATGTTCCATCTGCCGAAATGGGTTTTTCCCATCACGATGGTGTGTTTTGGATATCCTAAATCCGTTTTAGCACCTGAAAAGCGGCAGTTGACGCCCCGATTTCCCCAAAAATATATCCATTTCCAAAATTCATATAAACGCCTGCAACCGGAAGAATTTACTGAGATGTATGAGGGGGTTGCAAAAATGATGGCTCCGCAACTGCAACCAAAAGGAAAATGGCCGAATGTAGGGCAACTTTTGTATTGGCGAAAAACCGGGTCTGAATTTGCAGCTGAAATGGATCGTTCCGTCAAGGTTGCTTTAAAAGATTGGTTGGAGGAGAAAATTAGCGATTAAATTTTACTAATAATGCTTTGCGAATTTGGGAATTCAGTAAGAATGAGAAGAAAGAAAA
>CAYRPF010000037.1:0-6614 GCA_964426185.1 uncultured archaeon
TTGGATTGATTATAGTATATTGTTCTAAATTATTTATTATTTTTGCGCATTTGAGGAATATATTTATCCAACAAACTCAGTAATTTATCAACATGTTCTTTTTCAGTCCAACGCCCCAGACTGAACCGTAGAGAACCAGCTGCTTCATCTGGTGTTAAACCAATCCCTAAAAGTACTCGAGAAGGGTTGGTATCTCCCGCATGGCAAGCAGCACCTACCGAACAAGCCACTCCTGCCATGTCGAGCTTTACCATTAAATCGTAAGCATAAATATCTTGAAAACAAATATTTACGTTATGGGGCAATCGATTTTTCCATGAACCGTTAAGTTTAGTTTCTGGAATTTCTTTAAGAATATGAGAGATTAAGTAATCCCGAAAATTTCTAAGCCGAGTATATTCATCATCAAAATCAGATTGAGCAATTTCCACCGCTTTTGCCATTCCAATTACTCCAGGAATATTTTCTGTGGCAGGTCGCATGTTGAATTCTTGAGATCCCCCATACATCAAAGGACGAAGATATTTGCGAGCAGTTGATACGTTTTTTTCAGTGTTTGGGTCATTTCTAATATAAAGAAATCCAACACCTTTAGGACCATAAAATTTGTGCGCGCTAACAGATAACATATCGATATTTTCTTTCTGAACATCGATTTTCACTTTAGTGAAAGCCTGCACAGCATCGGTATGGAACATAATACCTGCTTTTCGGGCAACTTTTCCGATTTCTTCAATGGGATTAATGGTCCCGATTTCATTATTAGCATACATTATGGAAATTAGCGCAGTATTCTCACGAATCGCTTCTTGAATTTGCTGTGGTGAGATGGATCCATTAGAATCAACCTGTAGATAAGTTACTTCAAATCCTTGACGTTCCATAAATTTAGCGGTTTCAAAAACAGCAGGATGTTCAATATTTGAAATGATTAAATGGGGAGTAATATTTGGATGTTCTTCATGGTACTTGAAAAGACGGCCTTGTATTGCCAAATTATCGGCTTCCGATCCCCCAGATGTAAAAATTATCTCTTCACTTTTACAGTTGAGAAATTGAGCACACATATTTCGAGCCCAGCTAATCCCTTCATAAGCTGCCAATCCATCGGAATGAGCAGATCCTGCGTTTCCGAATTTTTGAAGATAATATTCATCCATAATCTTTACCACATCTGGATGAACGGGTGTGGTTGCATTGTAATCGAAATAAATACGGTTATAATCTTTCATGTTTCATATTAAAGAATACGGTTTTATCTACTTATGCTCACATATCTATTCAAGAAAATATAAGGTTTAATTGCTTTTCTTTAGGATAATTTTCCTTTTTTGAGAATTTTGATTTGAATTTTTATCGATTTTCTTGTTTGAATTTCGGGATTTCTTTGATTTCTTTAATTCTTGCTGTTTAAAGTAGTTTTGAATTGTTTGAGCAATTTTCTGCCCAACCACGCTTCTTAAATCATCATAGGATGCTTTTCGAATTTCTTTCACGCTTCCAAAAAATCTGAGCAATTTTTGTTTCCTAGCGGGTCCAATTCCAGGAATTTCATCCAATTCTGACTTAGATTGGCGTTTTTGGCGTAATTTTTGATGATATCGATTGGCAAATCTATGAGATTCATCTCTTAAATGCTGAATCAACTGTAAAGCGGGAGAATCTAAAGGAAGATTAATGATTTCGTTGGAATTAGAAAGAATTATTGTAGGTGGAGTTAATTTTTCACTTCTCCCTTCGGGTTTCACCAAACCGATATGGGGAATATGATCCAATTGCAACTTTTGGAGTAATTGATGAGCCATATTTAGTTGCGCTTTGCCACCGTCAACTACAATCAAATCGGGAAACTCTTCTTCCTTTATCGCCCGATGGTATCTACGTTCCATTACTTCGCGCATGGCAGCCACGTCATCCGGTCTTGTTATGGTTTTAACCCTATAGTGCCTGTAGTGTGATTTACTAGGTTGCCCATCTACAAATTGAACCATGGAACCAGTATAATCCGTACCTTGAAAATGAGCCATATCAAAACCTTCAATGATTGAAGGTGGTTGTCCTAAGTGTAAAATTTCTTGCAGTTCAGCCAAACCTTGTTGAATTCTGTTAATATAATTCTGCATTTGATGATGAGAAGATAAATACTTATCATATTCATCTTGCTGTCGAATTAGTAATTCAATATTCTTTTGAGCTATTCGCTCTAATCCAGCCGTTTTATCTTCTTCTGATGGAGAACGAAATGTGAGCAGTTTTCCTTTTATTTTTGCTTGTTTTTGCAATGTAGATTTAAGAGATTTAGGTAAATCTTCTCTTAATACAATTTCATCTGGAAAGGGCACATCAGGTCGCAGATAATGCTGCTGGATGAATTCGATTAAATATTTATTAGGATTTGTTAATTTTTGGTCGATATTCACGACATAGGGTGTTTTACTAAGTAATTTTCCCTTTCTAACATGAATAATAATCATTCCAGCACGACTTTTCGAGATACTGCCTGCAATTACGTCTATATCTTTTATTTGAATTCCATTAGAACTTAAATCATGTGTTCTTAACATTTTTTCACGATTTTTACTATTAGATAATGATAGAGTGAAGATAGACTGACTTTTAGTAAAAATTTCGAGTGCATGAAGCTGATCTCGGATTACTGCAGCTTCTTCAAATTTAAGGCTTGTAGAAGCAGTAGTCATGCGTTCTCTCAGTATCGAAGCAACAAAATCGACATTTCCGCTAAGTAATTCCTCTATATGGTAAATATTCTGCATATAATCCTTAGAAGAGATTTTTCCGCAGCAAGGACCGGGACAGAGTTTTAATTGATAATTAACACATGGGCGAGTTTTTGGATTTGGTATGACCGTTTTTTTGCATGTACAATATGGAAAAATCTTACGGATATAGCGTAGAAATCGTTTTAAATCTCCAGCATCAACAAAAGGGCCGATATATTTATGATTTAATACATTTTTGGCAGGATTTCGAATGATTCGGATTCGAGGAAATGGTTCATTAGTAATTTGAACCCAAGGGAAGGATTTATCATCCTTTAAATCCACATTGTATTCAGGTTGGTGTTTTTTAATCAGTTCATTTTCGAGTAAAATCGCTTCCATTTCATTCTCGACGACAAAAACATCAATATCAGCAATATTACCTACTAATCGGTGAATTTTTTTAACATAGAAGAGATCCTCAGATGAACTTCGAGACATCCAATATGAATTTACCCGTTTTTTCAAAGATTTAGCTTTTCCAATATAGAGTACCTTTCCCTCAGAATTTTTAAAAAGATAACACCCAGGTTTATCCGGGAGATTCTTCCGTTTAAACTCTAAGGGAGAAATTGGTTCAGAGGGAAAAGAAACGGGTGTGTCCATGAATATCACAATCCTATGAAATATGAGAAAAGAATTCATATTAAAAAAAAAAGGGCTCGCAATTAATTTTTTGAAATCTCATTGACATAGAAGTAAAAAAAATCTTGTATTAAAGATACTGAAAGCACCGGAAGTTAAGAAAATTCATTTTTTGTTATTCGCAAAATATAAGCTTTCAGGTACTTTGTACTCCCATTTTAACATTCCCTCGGTAAATTCAGCTTGCAATGAATTTTCTTCTGATTTACCATAAAGATATACTCCCGTCCCACCAAATTGACCAGTATTTACATAAAGAATTGGAATTTTAATCTCTTCTGCTAAAGAATTTAGAAATTCTTGTTCGTTTTTAGTCCAATAGCCGTTATTCAAGAAGACCACAAAATTTAAGTGCTTCTGCTCGGTGATAAAAGGCAAAAATTGCGAATGCTCTTTAATATCTTCTCCAATGAGAATTAAAAATCTTCCGAATGGTGAATTAAATATTCTAAGCACAGGAGGCTTGGTTAAGTTGATATTTTCCTTCCATTCATCTAAATGGCGTTCAGTGGGTGGTAATATGGTAGGACTGTTTTTTTCTTGGTATACCATATCATTTGCTAAAGGAGATATTACGAATGCACGATTAAGGAATTTTCCTTCACTTTTTGAAGCGATCGTTTCACATCCAGTAATAATGAATATGTTGAATCGATCAGCAAACTGTTGCAATTTGCTCAAATAACTTTCGGGCATGGAAGTTTCGGGAAAGATTATAACATGGTTTCCTTCATATATTGCATCATCTAGATACCCGATAACCTTTGGTTTTGAGCGCATTTGGATGGATTCTTTAGTAAACTGCAAAATATGATTACGACGGAAAAGTTCATAATTGTAATATCGTTGAATATGTCTCTCCAATATTGTTCTATTATCTTCTATCATACTTTGGCGGGGTGATCCCTTTAGATACTGAACTAATGCTATATTGACCTTTTTTCCTGTATACATAGTCATATCAGAATCTAGTGTTATTTCCTCAAGAATAAAATTGCGTTTGGTCTCTTGGGTCATTTTTAAGTGGCGTTGAATAATCTCGTCATCTTCTTCGCGGAAAACAGGTTCAATATCTACTGTGGTGGGAGAAACTACTAGATCTTCAATAGAACGAAGGGTAAATTCTTGTTCTTCATCTATCCTTAATTCTAAAGGTTCAATCTGCATAATTATATTACCAATAATCTCAATATCATCCTTCAATTGCTCAATTTCATGAAGCGCGGCATCTAAAGTTAAACCACGTTTGTTGATTTGAATAAATTTTTCATTTAATCGATTTTGAGGTTCGGAAAGAAGAGGGCGTAAATCTTCAGGGAGTTTTTTCTCCAATAAAAGAATTTTTAAACCCAAGTCTTGGAAATGTTGGATAAATTGTCCTTTATTTTTACTTTTAAATATTTGATTGTATACTTCTAAAACTTGCCAATAACCTTTTGAAATGAAAGTCTGATTTCCAATCATTCGTGCAGCATTGTCCAGATGTTCATAAATTTCCTTAAATTCCAGTTTTGAAGTTGTGTAGTTCTTTTTTGCAATTTTTTCTAGCACCATACATCCTTTACTGGATGCGATATAAAAAGGTTGACGAAATTCCCAGGTGAGAGATTCTTCACTCGCTTTTTGAAAGTATTGACTGGCTTTATTATATTTTTTTTCACTTAAGGTAATTTTAGCTAAACTTTCGGCGGCCGCAGCACGTACACTCAATTCTTTATGATTCAACAGCTTGGATAGAGGTCGAACGGCATGATTTAAGAAATAAAATGGCACATTAGATATATTATTTCCTTCAATTTTACCTAAAGCCCGCACTCCCGCTACTAATATTTCAGGGGTTTTTTCTTTTTTAAGTAGGTTTATTATGGGTTTTGAAGCTGTTTTATCCAATAACATCCCAAGAGCATTGCAAATTTCTTCTCTAATTTGTGGATTCTCATCTGTTAACAATTCTATTAAAGGTTCAACTGCAATAGCATCGCCTAGCTTACCAAGAGCATTTGCTGCAGTTTCTCGAATTTCAGGACTTGGATCATGGAGTCGATCAATAAACTGGCGAACAGTAGCTGGATCTTTAATATCACTTAGCGCAGATGCACAAGCTCTTCGAACATAACTATCTTCATCATTTAATATATCTAATAGTGGTTCAATGATTTCAGGACTTTTTGTTTGTCCTAATGAAAGCACAGCATATTGACGAAATCGTGGATTATCGGATTGAAGGAGTTTTACTAATGGTTCAATAATTCTTTTATCTTTTTGACCTAATGGTCCTAGTGTCAAAATTGCCATTTGCTTAACTGCATCATCAGTTTCAGATTCAAGCAGTTCAATTATAGGCTCTACAGAACGTGGATCACCCAAATTTGATAATGCAACTAATGCATTAATCCTAACTTGTGGATTTTTATCTTCTAAACATTCAATTAAAGGAAATAAACTATTTTTATCTTCGATTAAACCAAGAGCTAGCACTGCTGCTGCCCTAATTTCATCATGAGGATCCGATAAGATCTTAATTAAGGGTTTTACGGCAGATGCAGATCTAAATTCTGATAATGTCTTGATCGCTGCGAGCTGAACATTAACGTCTTCGTCAGATATTGCAGTAATAATTGGATTAACGATTTTATCAGTAGCCGGTTGAACGCTTAAAGAAAGTATCGCTGCTTCACGAATTTTGGGATTTTCATCTAATAAAAGATTTAATAGTGGTTCAATGATAGACTCATCATCATAAATCATGCCCAATCTTTTTATTGCGAGCAGTTTAGAATTCAAATCATCACTTTGAAGTTGTTGTAGTAATAAAGAAACTTGTTGGCTCATTGTATTGATTTTTCAACCCCATTATTGATATTATATTTACTGTATAACTTTTTATTAGCTTCTCTTTAGTATAAAGCTTTCTTCTTTGCCATGCAATAGAATGAAATGAAGTGATTTTTTGTAACTATTAATTGGAATGGATTACTTTCTATATTATGGGCATTTTTAAGGCGCTTAAGCGTAAATCTAAAAAACCAACAATTAAACTCTGTCCGCAATGCGAGCAACCCACAATTTCACGCACTGCGGTGGGACAGTTTACAAATGTGGATTATTATGTCTGTAGTAATTGTAATTATCAAGGTTCATTTTATATTGAAATGGAATTACCTGAGAAGAAGGACTCTTAAAAAATAG
>CAYRPF010000037.1:6714-19046 GCA_964426185.1 uncultured archaeon
GCTAGCGGAGAACCTAATCCTCCCAACCCGACTTGGAGTACCGTTTTGGATCCCAATTCTTCTTGTTTTTCCTTACCGATAACTAAAATTTGTCGCTGATATCGTTCAATCATCTCAGGAGATAACATACTAATTCTCAAATTTTTAATTTCGCTCGCATATATATAAATGCTTGGAATTTTATTAAAAACACAAAATTTTTTCCCGATTTCTCCTTTATTGGGATAATGGATGAAAATTCCCGAGTAACCCAAGAAAAATCCCCAGAAAATGAAATAGAAGAACTAAAAATAATTATAGAGCCTCAATCACTTGAGATATTACTAAAAACCTATAAAGTTCTTCAAAAATATAAATTATGTCAAGAATGCTTAGGGCGACAATTTTCATATTTAGCCACGGGAACGGACAATTCCACACGAGCACAAGCCATTTTACTTACGCTTACTATGGAAGCCCATGCTGCGCTTAAAAAGGAGTCACTTGAATACCATACTACACTCTTTGGAGATCGACCTTTGGAAATTCTTGAATTAATTGCAATTCAGAGCCATTTTCAACCCGCATTTCATGTATTACTGAATTACTATTCAAATACTAATCAAAATGAAAAAAAAGAATACATTTCACCTCTATTTGATTCGCATAATTGCGATTTGTGCCTTAATTTACTCATGCCTACAAATATTAAGCGAATTTGTGAAGAAATCGAACAAGAAACTTCAAATTATGATTTTGAAAATTTCTTGGTAGGAACATATCTTAACCCGAAGATAACTAATAAAGAAGAAGATATTCGAGCACAGTATGGCTTAATCAGCGGTGAATCTTTTAAAGCAAATCTTAATCGATTAGTTGGAAAAAAATTACAGCAGATATTTCATAAACCTACTCAATACAAGCAACCTGATTTGCAAATCATGATTGACCTAAGGGAATCCATGGATCCTACATATGAATTACACCCAAAATCTCTCTTTTTAGAGAGTAAATATAAAAAATTTGTGCGAAATCTTCCGCAAACTCACTGGCATTGCCATGATTGCCGTGGCAGAGGTATAGATCGTCGTACTAATGAAATCTGCCAAACATGTCATGGTTCTGGTGATATGTATCCGTCCTCTGTAGAAGATTTAATTGCAAGTGTGGTATTACCCTATACTCGAGGAAAATCAGCGGTTTTACATGGTGCAGGAAGAGAAGATATCGATGCGCGCTGCCTGGGAGCGGGTAGGCCTTTTGTATTAGAAATCAAAGCACCTCAAAAGCGAATTCTCCCCCTAAATAAGATAATGGATGAAATCAATCAAAAATTTAGTAAATCCATTCGCGTTGGTCCATTTTCTGTAGTAAATAAACAAAAAGTAATAAACTACAAATCAGATTCAGAAATCACCGAAAAATCATATCATGCTTTGGTTTATCTGGCACAACCGATTTCTGAATCTTTTTTTGCTCCTAGAATGGAGTTACTCCGTTCACAATTGATGAATCATCTTGTTAAACAGAGAACACCCCTTAGAGTTGTGCATCGCAGAGCCGATCGTACCCGAAGTAAGGAAATTTTTGAAATTCAAGGTAAATGGATAGATGCAAGACATATCTTTTTCAAAATTCGTGCCCAAGGCGGAACATATATTAAAGAGTTAATCTCCAGTGATAATGGACGTACGGTTCCATCAATTGCGAAAATATTTGGA
This sequence comes from uncultured archaeon, assembly GCA_964426185.1. Taxonomy (GTDB): domain Archaea; phylum Asgardarchaeota; class Lokiarchaeia; order Sigyniarchaeales; family Promethearchaeaceae; genus Harpocratesius. Next base: position 8,415 of record CAYRPF010000037.1, read on the forward strand.
ATACCAATGTTATGCGTGGAACTTGATATTGTTAATGTACGTGAAATTAAGAACTCTTAATGTGGTGCCACCATGGTTAATACGATTCCTCTTATCCCGTTATTTATCACATTGATTGGAGGTATTTTATTCGTTTTAATTGAACATTTCCATAAAGCTTTCAAAATTCATGATTCCTTATTAGCGGGATTTTCTATATCATATTTCTTTTTAGTTGTTCTTCCTGAAATCTCAGAAAATTTACCCGAGTATCCTCTTCATTTAACCAATTTTGAGTATTTACTAATTCTTTTAGGATTTGTTACAGAACATCTCTCAGAAAAGCTTATTTTACAAACTGTCGAAAGAAAATCTCAAAATAATATGAGAACACTTCTTCAAATGGAAAAAAATCTTAAAATTGTCAAAGCTAACATCGAAAATTCAATTTCAGAAGAGATTATCCATAGAAATCATGATGACGATTTTCTTAAAGAATTAGCTTTAACAGATTTTCAATTAAAGCAAAAAGAAATGAACATAATTCAAGAAATTGTCGCTTTAAAGCACCGCATCACCAAACATATAAATAAAAATTTAGATGAACTGAGGTGGACCACCTCATTTTTACACCAATTTTTAATAGGCTTTTTGTTATTCTTTTTGATTGACTTTAATTTAATTTCTGGGGTTCTATTTTTATTATTTGCAAGTTTTATGGCTTTAATAACCAAACGTTCTAAAAAAGAGAAAATATTCAGTGATTTAGACATCGAAATCGAATGGCATGAAATTTCCAAAGAAGGAAAAATACTATTCTCTAGTGCAACACTGATTGGTAGCTTTTTAGCAGTATTTCTTTATTTAATAATAGAAATTGATTTAGAAACAATTTTTTTAATTTATTCCTATGCAAGTGGAATAATTTTATATAAAATAATTCGCGAAGAAATTCCAGAAAAAGAAAAGGGAAAACCCTATCTTCTTTTTATTGGTGTGGTGTTATTCGCCCTTTTTGTGCTCATTTTCAACTTAGTTGAACATAAGTTACTTTAGGGAAATTTTTTCCCACTCTTATACTCACACTTCTATACATTTGGATCTATTTGAAAATTGATGGAAGAATTTGATAATTCAACTTGTTTAAAGCGATAGCTACCAGGTTTAATATATTTTTCAATGAGAAATTTAATAAATACAGAAAAATTTTTCCCTAAATTGTGAGCTCCTGAAACATAGCAAGTCATATCTTTCCATTCATAATGTATATCACTAAACCAATTCATACCATGAGCTGAAAAAACTTGCGTAATTAAATGCTTAAGCAGAAAAGAGAGCCAATCTTTCTTAAAATCCAATTGCTTTTCCTGTTCTGGATCGAAAATGAATTTGTCTTTCCAAAATTCCCCAAAAATGAGCGCATTCCGATAAGAGAGCTCCGCCAATTCATCTAATTGAGTTTCATTAAGATTTTCTAAAGCCAACTTAAAGATATTTTGACTAATAATCATTTTGGGATTTTTTAGGCTGGATACTTCTTCAAATAAATTCAAATAATTATGGATGGCGTTTCTAGTGAGTTGTGATTTCGAAATGTTGTATTTTTCACTAAATTCTTCAATATGGTTAATGGTTTCGGAATCAAACCGCACGCCGATGATTTTTTCCTTATTCTTTTTTTCGCTATCATTCATAACGGGAATTCACTCGTATTAATATAACTAAGGTAAGTTACCTCTATTATTTATTTATTTAAGTGTTTAGAAAGAAAAAACTTTTAATAACAGTGGGATCCAACATGTTTAATATGGAATTTCAAAACCTTAAGTTCATCGAACAAGACGCGATTGCTGAAATTACATTTAATCGGCCGAATGTGCTTAATGCGATAAACATTCAAACAATGCAGGAATTACAACAAGTCGTTGAGTACTGCGCTGGAAAACCAGAAATTCGGGTGGTAATCATTACAGGAGAGGGAAAAGCTTTTGCTGCGGGTGCTGATATCTCCGAACTGCAAAAATTAGGTCCCGAAAAAGCCCGAGAAATCTCGAAACTTGGCATCGAAGTCTATCGAAAGATAGAACTTATGGAAAAAGTTGCCATCGCTGCTGTAAATGGATTTGCCTTGGGCGGTGGTTGTGAACTAGCCATGGCTTGTGATATTCGTATCGCCAGTGAAAAGGCAAAATTCGGACAACCAGAAGTAAAACTCGGTATTATTCCTGGATATGGTGGAACTCAACGGTTAACTAGGCTAATTGGAAGGGGAAAGGCCAAATTATTGACATATACTGGTGATATGATTGATGCTCAAACAGCAGAACGATATAAGTTAGTAGATGAAATAGTGGCACCTGAGAAATTAATGGAGCGTGCTCGAGAGTTAGCCCAAAAAATCGCGAAAATGTCTCCTATTGCCATCAGATGCGCGAAAAATGCCATTAATCGTGGAATCGAAAGTGATATAGAAGTTGGGCTTTCTTTAGAAAATGAATTATTCGGTTATTGTTTCGGCACCGAAGATGCAAAGGAAGGGATTGCTGCCTTTTTAGAGAAGCGTCCCGCGAATTTCAAGGGAAAATAGAAAATAATCGATCCTAATCATTAGTTCGTTTGTGATTCGATAAAGAAAAAAAAAAATTATTTTTTAATAAATTCTGCAGCTTCCCTTACAAAATCATCAGCTACATCAGAATTTCCTATGTCATCGATAAATGCGTGATTGGTGTTTTTATAGAGTATAAATTTCACAGGAACACCTGCTGCATCTAATTTTTTCGCGAATTTTAATGAACTATCATAGAGAAAATCTTGATCTCCAACAGTTATTAATGCATCCACGCTGAATTCAGCCCTTTTCAACTGTAACACGTGGGTTACAGCGATGAAACATGATTTACATATAGCTGAAAACGGCAGAACACATTAAACGACCACAGAAATCACATTCAATTGTGGGGCTGGTGACGTGTTATATCAAAATCTCTCTTGAGATCAAGAGATTCACTGAGCCACACAATTCGATAGAATCAAATTTCATCTGCATCTTGAGATAATACGTATCTACCCTCCGATTGATTCCGGGAATCTGCATAAAACACATTTCACAACGATCTTGCGTGATTCTCAGCATGTATCCATGATATGTATAGATGTCCAACCAAGCGTGTTTGTGGTGGTCAAACACAAACCGAAGCTGTTTCCACACCTGCTTTCCCACACGTTTTCCTTCTTGTAAAAACTGGAGCTTGGATCGGTTCGAGAATCCTGCTAATTCTTCAGGTGTGTTTGCAAGATCATGATTCAGCGGTAAATTCTCCCGTACCATTGGATTTGCATTCAAAACATATACGTCATGAATTACATCATAGAGAAATACTTCCCATTTATGTGGGCACATCTCTAAGAAATCTGCCACAATGGGTTGAAAAATGGAATTCTCATTTGTCTTACCTGTTACAACGCGTAAATCTACAGGTAGCCAATGTTTGTCACACCATGATCCCAAATCTCAAATTTTATGGATTAGTGATTCCTTTATCTGTTATAGCATGCCGAAATGTAAATTTTATCGAGAATGTCGAGCAAATGCTGTTATACAAATTCCTCACACAAAAATGGCTTTATGTAAAACTCACTTTCTCAGGTATATTGAAAGTCGCGTAAAAAGAACGATTGAAGAAAATCATCTAATTGACTTTCAGAATCCAAACGAAAAAGTTTTAGTGGCTATTAGTGGTGGTAAGGACTCACAAACCTTACTAACTATTTTGCATCAAGTAATCAAGAATCGAGTTCCTTTAGAAGCATTGTATATTGAAGTAGGGATTACTCCTCGTAATTATTCCAGAGATTCTGCAATGGTTGCTCGAAAATTATGTGAAAAATTAAATGTACCCTTTCATATTCTTGATGTAAAGGAAACTCTCGGAATTACAATTGATCAAATTCACCAATTAGGCCAACAGTTGAAATCTGGGAGAAGAAAACCGAGAAAATCTAAAAATTTCCGAGGAGAATGCTCTTATTGTGGATTGATTAAACGATATTATATTAATTATTTTGCAGTGAAAAATGGATTTACTAAAGTAGCTACAGGTCACAACTTGACTGATGAAGCATCTCAGTTATTATCTAATTTCTTCAGCACTGATATGGAACAAATGAGCCGTGCTGGGCCAATAACTTTGAATAATGTGGACGGCCTAATTCCACGCATTAAACCTCTTTTCTACATTTATGAAACCGAACTAATTATGTATGCCTATTTTGCCCAAGTAGAGCATCTACCCACCGAGTGTGCTTACGCCACCGATTCAACGGTTATCAGTGTGAAGAAATCCTTAGAAAAAATCGAGGTTTTTCGCCGGGCGACCATGATGAATTTAGTGCGTGACTTTCAAAAAACCATGAAACCTATATTGGCGGCGCAAACCCCAGAGGAACATCAAGTAATCAAAAAGTGTAAACAATGCGGTATGACGACTTATTTGGATATTTGCTCTTTCTGCACCACCACTAATCGTTTAAAAGAACAATTACAGAAATATCAAAAAGAAGAATTGGATGAATTGGAAGAAGCAGAAGGATCATAAAAAGTTCTATCCAACTCTTGCCATAACGACTTCATAGATTGATTTAATTCCGTAAATTCTTGTTTACTTAGCGAATTGAGTAATTCGTTTATTAAAATTCTGAACTCATCATGAGTATTCATCCACGAAAGGTTGATTTTCTTAGATTCTTGCATAATGTGAAGTAAAGATTTTTTATTCTTTTTCAGAAGATTTCCCATTTTTTCACATGTTTCCAAGATCATGGAATCATTTCGATGTAATTCAAAGCTATTCATGATTATCTGGCGCATTTTTTCGATGATCAAATTCATAAATTTCCACAAGTTACACTTTTCTGGAATTAATAATTCATCTGCTAATCGGGCAGTTGCCAAATCGGGAATTTGTTCCCATACATGTGCATAACGCTCAATTGTGGGATAGATTATTCGATTAATTTCTAAAGATAACCGCCCGTGAATAATTTTAACAGGTTGATGACGAATTTTCGCAGAAATGTTCATCAACGATTGGTTTTCACAAAATTTTAATCGAGAATAATGAATATAACGATCAGGTGTATTTAAACATGGAAGTATAGATGCACCAGTTTTTCTATGCAAATTTACTACACTTTGGGGTGTATTAATGAGATATGGAAATCTTTCCGGCCACATAGGAACTCGTAGTTGACGTGGTGTTCCAAAATCGTAATAAATCACCACAATATGATTCTGACGTAAGTGATTAACGAGATATTTGGATATTTTGCTAAATGATGTGCTAGCATATAGAAAAATATGATCATAACCAACACGATTAGTAAATTGGTATGTAATTAGATGTGGAGTATATATCACTGTTGCAACAGGAATTCTTTCTGGAAGCTTTGAAAATGCATAAATTACATGAACAAGTTGCCCTAAGTGAGTTGTAGGAACTATAACACCTTTTCTCTTCTCCAATTCACGGTATAGCAAATCCAAATGTTCAAATTTAATGAACTGTTTTATAGGTAAATCGATATTTTTAGGTAAACCATTCATGAAATCAAAGAAAAGCTTTCCCAAATAGGCACAATGAGCAAAATAAAATCGCCTCAGCATTTGGTTTAATTTAATATTTGGATATAAAACTCGAAATGCAGATTCCACTTTGAATCGATTGCTTTTTGAGAATCCAAGGAAAATCTGTCCTAAAGCACCAGCTATACCTTCACGCAAAGGGAGAGGGAGTAAATTGAAAAGAACGTATAATCTAAGTTTCATCCATTTCCGTAAGAACCAAAAAACATAACCCATTGAATCGATCCAGCTAGTGCCTGCGTGGACAGGTGGAAATTCAGCACTATCTGGGGAATTTTTGTCAGTTTTACTTCTTTTCTTTCTATCTGCATAAAAAACTTTGGTCATTATTCATCAGCATTATCATCATACCCTTCATCATATTCTTCTTTATCCACTTCTTCTTCAATGAAATCTTCTTCTTTCAAATCCTTTTCCTCGAAATTTTCTGAAACAAATTCTTCATCTGATTCGTCTTTTAATTTCTCTACTTCATCTTCTACAGGAATCGATCCAGTCCATTCTAAATGCTCCAATTCAAAATTAACCCTCTGATCTTCCAAAATTTCCAATTCACGTTCTTTCTGGATATATTTTTGCTTATCTTCTTCATCTAATTCGCTTAATTCTTCCATTTCTTCTTGACGACGGCGAATTTCGATAATTTTCTCCTTATCATAAATTTCATCAATACGTAGCTGTCCTGTTCGGATAATTTCTGCGTTTTGAAGTATTTTTTGAAGTGCTTCTGCAAAATCCGCAATTGATTCCTCTATCTCTCCCAATTCATCTTCAATCTCCAGTGGATTATAACCTAAAGCCAAGTTAAACACGAATTTTTGATCACCCACATCTAAGCTAAATTGTTCAGTGTGAATTTCATAGCGCCCTATTTGATAGGATGGGATCTCTTCCATATCATCGAGTGAATCAAGATATTTAGCTATATGCTTATCAATAAATTCGTTCAATTTTGAAGATTCGAAATAAGAACCAATTTCATAATTTTCGACAAATAACATTCCGAATACCAAATTATTCTCCCAGCAAAATGATTCAATTGCATCACAGAGGGTTTCATATATAGTTGCATTCCCCAGTAGCGGTTGGGAAAAGGCGGAAATTACCGACATCGGTTTAAATATCGATGTATGAAACACTGTTGGAGTGATATGGGAATTTTGAATTTGAGGAAGCATTTGAGAAAGAAACCGATCTTCCACTTCAGGAAAAAACACTGGTCCCTCATAATTTGGGTCAATTTTATGAAAGAAGAGAAATACTTGAAAATTCTGGCTGAAATCAAGGCAATTTTGAAAAATCTGCACGAAATATTCTATGCTTTCATCAATACGATCACTATCTTGTGCATCAACAACATAGTAAAGATAGCGAATTCCTTGAAAATACATCATAGGATTGGCCAAATAGGAATTTCGATAAGTAACTTGGCCTCCAAAATCCCATATAAGTAATTCTCTGCCGAAAAAGTCGATGCTAGTTCGGTCTACTCCTGTAGTTGGCAGTATAGAAGTAAATGCATCAAATTCACTCAGAAGTGTCTTTACAATTGAAGTTTTTCCTGCGTTTCCAAGTCCGAAAAGGGCAATCTTAGAAGGAAGCTCACGGGGTTTAGGATTAATAACCATAATTGAAACCATCTTAACATCGAAAATTTTTTTATTCCGTATGAAATAATATTAATCTCATTTTCTTAAATAATTTCAGCTTGATATTAACCCACTCAATTCCCGAGATCTGCAGATTTTTATACTGAGAATTTTTTAGTTTAACAAATGAACACTGAGGATCCCAAAAGAAGATTTAGCCCGCGTGTATCAAATTATCAAAAATACCGCCCAAATTATCCGAAAGAGGTAATTAAAGAATTTTTAAATTATCTTCCGAAAAAAAAAAGAAGTGTGGTGGCCGATATTGGTTCTGGCACAGGAATTTTTACCAAACGGTTACTTGACCAAGGGATGAAGGTTTACGGTGTAGAACCAAATGATGATATGCGAAGAGCTGCAGAAGATTTTCTAAAAAACTATCCAAATTTTCACAGCGTAAAAGGAAGTGCAGAAAAAACAACTCTTCCAGATGAATCGGTTGATGTGGTCACCGCTGCTCAAGCTTTTCATTGGTTTAATCCAGAACCAACATTGAAGGAATTTCAGAGAATTCTGCGACCAGAAGGCATGGTTGCTTTTGTGTGGAATGAGCGAGATCTTGAAGCTGATGATTTTATGAAAGAATATAATCAAATCTTATTGGATTTTTGTCCAAAATATAAAAATTCTCCCCATCTTCATATTACTAAAGATCAAATACTTGATTTCATTGAAGAAATTACGCTGGATGAGTTCCATTTTTCCAATGAACAAGAGTTCGACCAATCAGGATTCATCGGTCGAGTGTTATCTTCATCCTATACTCCATTACCCAGAACTCCTGAATATGTTCCGTTTATAACAGCACTTAATGAATTATTTGATAAGCATCAGCAAAATGGAAAAGTGCATATCTCTTATAATACAAATATGTATCTCGGGCATGTGCATCTTCACTTTTAACTTTTATTTCAGTTTTTTTTTGAAATTCGCGTGTGATAAAGCAGAATTTTCAAAAATAATTCGCGTTTAGTTAACATACAATGAGTGATGATAATTTTCTAAATCTCAAATTTTTACAAAATTTAGTCAATACGCCTTCTCCTACTGGGGCGGAAGAACCTGCTCAAAAATTATTCCGAGAATATTTGAAAGACGTTGCAGATGAATTTCACACCGATGTACTTGGAAATGTCGACGCTATTTTAAATCCGAATGGAACCCCTAAAATAATGCTAATGGCACATATAGATGAAGTGGGTTTACAAGTTCGGTATATTTCGGATAAGGGTTTCATCTATTTCAATCAATTAGGTGGTTTAGATGCCCATCTTCTCCCAAGCAAACGGGTAACAATTATAACAAAATCCGGCGCACATATTTTGGGTGTTATTGGAAAGAAGGCAATTCATTTGCAGGAACCTGATGAACGAAAGAAGGTAATTAAGCTAAAAGATCAATATATTGATATCGGAGCACGATCAAGAGAAGAAGTTGAAAAATTGGGAATAAATATCGGGGATCCTGTAGTTTTTAAAGATAAGTTCTCTTATTTGGGAAACAATGGAGATATTGTAAGCCGTTGTTTTGACGATAAAGTCGGAGTGTTTATCATTGCTGAAGTACTCCGACATTTAAAACAAGAATCCATTTCTGCAGCAATTCATGCAGTTTCCAGTGTTCAAGAAGAAATAGGAACCCGTGGAGCTATTGTTTCCTCCTTTCATGTTAATCCAGATGTGGGTATTGCTTTTGATGTAACTCATACAAGTGATACTCCTGATGTGAAAGAAGTGAATATTGGGATTAAGAAACTCGGAGAAGGCCCAGTTGTCGTGAGGGGTCCGAATATCAATCCAAAACTGTTTTCACTAATGGTAAACACAGCCGAAGAGCTTGAAATTCCACTCCAAATTAGTGCTGCGTCCAGACCAACTGGAACTGATGCCCGATCCATTCAAATGACTCGTAACGGTGTTGCTACCGGATTAATTGGTATCCCCAATCGATTCATGCATTCTATGAGCGAAATCGTTAATTTAAAGGATGTTGAAGCCATCGTGCAACTAACTGTAGCCGTTATTAAGAAAATAACTAATACTACTTCTTTTATACCCGAATAGTATAGGTGTAATCATATTATGAAAATTGAAAGAAAAATCGACGAGCAATTCCTTGAACAATTGGTAAACACACCAGGTCTTTCGGGTTATGAACAAAAGGTCCAACGCTTATTTCGGAAAAAAATTCGACCGTTTGTGCAAAACTTGGAAACTGATGTAATGGGAAATGTGTTCGCTACCCTAAATCCATCTGGTTCCCCAAAAATAATGCTTGCGGCGCATTGTGATGAAACAGGAATGATGGTGAAATACATTTCTAAAGAAGGATTCATTTATTTTCACTCGATTGGTTTAGATGCACACCTGATTCCCGGTTCCAGAGTACAGATCTTAACTAAGAATGGCCCGATTCTAGGAATTGTGGGAAAAAAAGCTATTCATTTACAAGATTCCGACGAGCGGTCGAATATAATACCTATAAAAGATCAATACATTGATATTGGTGCGCGTTCACGCGCTGAATCGGAGAATTTGGGAATAAAGATTGGCGATCCTATCTTATTTGATTATTATTATTCTCAATTGGGTGCAAACGGAGATGTGACTGGTCGATGTTTTGATGACAGAATTGGTGTTTTAATTATTTATGAAATCTTAAAGCGATTGGCTCAAGATCCACCAAAAGCTCAAGTTGTGGGTGTTTCAACTACCCAAGAAGAAGTTGGGTTGCGGGGTGCAACGACTGCGGCATATAAAGTAGAACCAGACATTAGTTTAGTTTATGATGTTGATTTTTCTATGGATAGCCCTGATTCTGATGAGAAAGGGCACGGAATCGCAAAATTAGGTGAAGGACCAATTATATCAATCGGACCGATGGATCATAAGGTAGTTGATCTGCTAATCGAAACAGCTGCTGACTTAAAAATTCCAATTCAACGTATCGCCGAACCACGTAATTCAGGAACAGATGGTGACGTAATTCAAATTACCAAATCGGGTGTTGCCATTGGAGTAATTGGTATTCCATGTCGAAATATGCATAGTTATTCCGAAATAGTTAATCTGAATGATGTAGAAGCAATTATCAAGCTATCGGTAGAATTTATCAAGCGAATTGAGCCTAATTTCAAGAATTTACCATAATTTTCCTTTAATTTTTTTTGTCATCCTAAAAGTACTTATTAATTATTTTTTCTTGAAAATAACTGAAAATGGAAAGATTTCCCGACCAATGAGGTAAAATTTCTTGGAATTCAGCTGAAAATTCTTCATAAATTTCTTGTAGCACATTTCGAACGCGTCTGGAACTAACGTATCTGTAAGTTGAAGCAACCAAAAAAAGAGGAAAGGGTTT
>CAYRPF010000037.1:19146-29759 GCA_964426185.1 uncultured archaeon
CAATATGATTTAATCTTTTTTTGGATAAAAATTCCATTGCAGCAAGCATACCCGAAAATAGCAAAGGATCAATTTTTTGAAATTTTTTAATTCTACTGTTGCGTGCATTCAATAGAAGTAAACCTGAATTATTAAAAATCCAAATTTCGATAATTTTGGGTATTTTAGAATGCTTCAACAGAGAATTAAAGAGCATAGGGTTTTCAATTAAGTGAAGGAGAATTCATACCTAAATTTTTATGGGTTAGCACCAATATTTTTTTGAGTTTTTATGGGGCGAGACAATTTAAAGAAAAAAGTAAAAAAAGGCATTTCTTTACAAGATTATCGTAGTAATTTGCAAAAAATCAAAAAACTCATTGATTCTGCTCAAAATTTGGAAGAGTTAGAAGCATTAAAACTAAGCTTAATCAAATTATATGAAAAAGGAAAATCATATCCTAAGATACAAGAGTTAGAACCATTTAGAATAACTTTATTTAAAACATGTAATTTAAACATTCAATTTTTGAATTTAGAGAATGATGTGTGGTATATGTTCTCACAAGGTAAAATTAGTGAAGCATATGAGTTGATCCTCAAAGGAGTGGGCACCATGAATACTCACCCAGATCGAGAATATATTCATGATTGGGTGAAAAATAAGATCATTAAAACTTTAGAAAAAATAGCAGAGATCGCCACCGAACAGAAGAAAACTCCTTCTATCCCCCCATCATCTCAGCCATTGGAGGAGAATCCAACAATACTCAATCCACTTGCGCGCCAAGGCGAAAAAGGTATGATAAAGGAAGAAACGGATTTTAACACCTCGGTAAATAAAGATGTTTTTGCCCCAACATCATTTTCACCATCAACAACTAATTCCCCAACCATACTTCCAAAATCAAGATCTGCCAATGCTACAATTCTTCCTCATAATGATACTTCAAGTGAGCGTACGCGGCGTTTAAGACCAGATGACGATTTTGAAACGCTTTTTAAGCCAAAAGATTTCACAGACGATAAAATCGAACAAATAAATAGAAATTCTTTTCCAATAAATGAAGATGGTTCAGAAGACAATCCTATTCAAACCTATTGGGTGCGAAATCAGAATATAAAAAAAAATTTGAAAAAAAAAACAGAATTACCCAAACGCGATAATCAAGATGCATAAAATTAAAATCTAAGTTGAATCTTGTGAAATTATATCATTTTTCTTTAAAATATCGTTCAGAAACCATAATATCATGAGAATCTGAACATTTTGCGAATTTTCCTTTAATTCTTCTTTGATATAAGGAAATTTCTGGGAAATATTTTGTTGATTGTAGATTTCATGATAAATTTGGGCAATTTTTTCCTTGGCAGCAGAAAATTCACCTCTTTCAATGTGGCGAAGAAGTGTCTTGGTAGAATCTTCCATTTCTTCGGATAGTTCTTTCATTAACCACCAAATTGAAGTACGAATTTGATATAAAAACTGATTTCCTTTAAGACTGAATGGAGGATTACTCGGATTTTGAGAGATTCTCTGAAAGTGGATCAAAAATGATTCTAATTGAGTTTTAACATCATTAGAACTTTGTTTTTTTGAATATATTTTCGATGCTTGATTAATTGGGGAAAAAAATGCTTTTAGGTTAAAATATTTTTCTGCATTTTGAATTTGATTTTGAATTATGAATAAAATGGCAAAGTCGGGGAAAAAATGATATTTTTCTTCTTTGTCTTGCTGAGAAAGTAATTCTTGAAATTTCTGGAACATGTTTTCCCATTTATTTTGTTGGAAAAAAACAAGCAATTCCTGCATACAATAGCGTATTTCTCTTTTAATCCCTTTTCGATTAAGTATATCTCTAAGAAGATTATATGTGGTTAAATATAAGGAAGGTGTAAAGATGTTCTGAAAATCAATCCCAATTGGCTCATTGATCATGGTGTCTACATCTGAATCTTTCGAAATTGCAATAGCTTTATCTACTTCTAACTGCAGGTTTGATGAATTTTTGTCCCCTACAATCAGAATATCACCTTTTTCAAGAGCCTTTTTAAGTTCTTCACCCATATTATCATCATTCTCCGACAATGTTTAAGAAAGATCAGCAAGAAACGCAGCTACTTCTTCTTTTTCCATTTCTTTTTGCTTACGTTTATCAGCTCTTTCTTTCTTCAAAATTTCTGGTGCAACTTCCTTTAATATCTTGCGGCATTCACATTTTTCTTTGCGTTGAATAGGTTCAAAATAAAACGGTTTTTCAAAGCGAAAATCAAACTTAATTAAACCAGGCTTTCGAGGCGGATCAGAGGGAAGAGGCATTAGCACTTCTCGAACGCATTTTACCATTAATCCGGCTACAATTTGACTTGTATACACCACACTAGGTTCAGGTTTATAAATACAAGATGTCTCTTGTTGCAGCTCTTGTTTTTGGACGGACTCAGGAAAGATACAGTTAATACATGGAGTTTTTCTGGATAAAATCCCCACTTGACCTCCAAACCACGATAATCCTCCATGAATCATAGGTATATCATTTTGTATACAATAATAATTTAGTATCTTACGAACATGGATTAGATCAACACAATCAATGACTAAATCAACATTTCGAATCACAGAATCGATGGTAGATTCTTCTATTTTTTCATCAATCCCAACGATAATTATACCAGAATTTCGCTTTTCTAAGCGCTCGGCTAATATTTCTGCTTTGTTATGCCCGATATCTTCTTCGCAAAAAAGTGATTGTCGATTTAAATTATGTGATTCAATCGTATCGTAGTCATATATTTTAATTGTACCTATTCCCAAACCAATAAGGCCCAAACAAACATGATTTCCTAAAGCTCCTGCCCCAATTACTGCTACACGGGCATTAGATAACTTATCTTGATTCCATCCAGAAATTTTAATTTGTCGGTCATATTTTACGGATGTCATATTTTTTTCTCTTTTTCTCTAATTTTTTTGATTCAAAGTGAATTTTTGTTTTTAATTCTTCACGAATTTTCCGGCGAATTTCATGTTCATCCCAATCAAAGGGAGTTGGTAAAATCCGAAAATCTGCAGGTTCGTGAAATATCTTTCCAGTAAAAACTTGTGTGCTAACAATTCCAAATCGATTTCTCTGCAAATTTACTGTCATTCCATAAGCATATTTAACTTGGATTCCATTCCAAAATCTGAAGTTTGAAGTTTCACTCAAAATCGTATGTTGGTTTGAATAGTCAGTTCCTGAAAAGAAAACGGCCAAATTTCCATGGGAATGGGTCCAGCCTAGCACTGTAATATGATTGGTTCGAATATAGGATGTGAGTTGGAGAATTGCATCGGTTTCCACATTTACAAATGCATAATGAACGGTTTGCCTTGGAATAAGAACATCCTCAATAATGTGATTATTTCCTACTGCTAAAGCATAGACTTCCACTTGATTTTCAGTCAAATTAGTGACTTCTTCTGCCATAACATACATTTTTTCTAAAGCATATTCTGTTAATGGAATTTCTGTAAGAGGTGTAAATCCATTCAAAACTTCGGATGATTCAATTTGAGTTTTTTCAGGAGATGATTCAGAATTAATCAAATTTTCTATGGAATCTCCAACTATAATACCTTTTTTATTCATTTTTATCTACTTAAATTTAATTTGTGGATGAATCTGCATTTTTTTTCAAGTAAGGAGCATATTGCGAAGTTCCTAAATGACCATTTGCAGGTGAAACATCACGATTATATCCCGTGATAAGGATTTGGACCGCTTGTCGCATTAAACTACTTAAATTGTTGGCAAAACGTAGACGATTAAAAGCTTTCTCGTCTGAAGAATGATAGAAACTACCCATACAAATTTTTTGACCAAAATTATAGTTGTCTCGATATACAAAAGGATGTTCATAAAATGGAGGGTTATTTTCTGCAATTACTTCAGGATTCATTAGATGGAAGTTTTCATCAATTCGAACTGCAATCGTGCATGGAGGCATTTGATAAACAAATTTCTCAAAATGAATTTGATAAGAAGACAAATATCGGATAGCAGCCAATGCTTTTTTGCTTCGATCACGGATCAATTCTTTCATAACAAAGATTATGTGATTTTCAGTTAAGTTTGCAATATCTTGAGCAGGAATTTTTTGGTATAATTCAATAAGCGTTTTTCTTTCTCCTACAACATTTTTGATATGTTGATTGTAGACGGTTATAATTTCTTTCAAACGGCCTTTTAACTTCAAACCTTTCAAAGTAGTATATATTATCCCGTTAAAAATAACAATATCTTCTCTTTCAAGTAATCTTTGAAGGTTAGATTGCGAAGAGGGGGGTAGTTTTTTGCCAAATTCGATAAAATCGGATAAAAACATTATCGGATGAAGCTGATAGATCTTTCCTTCCTTGACAAAGCTTATTCCTTGATGAGGAGTTAAAATATCTTGAATTTCTTCCGTTAATGTTTTCATATGATTTAAATCACTTTCAGAACTACAATTTGATATTTCTTCATCCTTTTCAAATCTTTTGCTTTAAAATAAAAAAAGTGCGATTTTTTTTTGAATGGTGTTTTTAAATACTTATATGTTTACACTTTCTACCCGTACAAGTTGGCAAAAACAGCCCACGCGTGTGGATTTATCCGATATGAAAGAGATTCTTTATCCTTATCCTTTGATAGAACGTAAATTTTTCGATGATTTAATGCATTTATGTCGCAGTCAGACGCATTACTATGTTGAAATGGGATTAATCAGCGTGCTTGATGGACAACATCACCAATTAAACCCTGATACTTGGATTTTAATTTGGGCATTAGACTTTAAAGATCGATTGTATCAAATTTTGCTGGATAGAAACCCCCAACATGGAGGAAAAGGAGCCATCGCGGCAGTTGGTCCAAAAGACTTGGGAGAATTTTTTGGACGGATGAAGAAAAATGCTATTTTACCTTTACTTACTCTAATCAATACTCCCGAAAAGATGAAATCTGTGGGTGTAATTGTTTCACGTCCTAAATCCTACCGCAATCAGCAAAAAGAAAAGCAAGAATTTCAAGCTTTTGCCCGATTTCAAAAATGGATTGCCCAATTAAAAGCCACTCCCAATAAGGAAGGACAATGGTTTCCTAGTTCGGCACCTAAATGCCCTATTTGTGGTAATCCTTTAGTAGGTATTTTAGATTCGTATCGGATCGGTTTTGGATATATGATATGCCCCGAATGCGGTCATTCTGAAAGAAGACAAATTGGGAAGTCGAATAATAATAAGCCGATTATATAAAATGACAATAATTATACTATTCTTTTGATGAATTTCTTTTTTCTAATAACTTGTGTGCTAAATCGGGATAGTTAGTATAAATGGCATCTGGATTATAAGCAAGATATTTTCGCAACAAGGTACGAGAATGAAGATCCCAAATGAACAACTTCATCCCAGCAGCCTTCAGCATTTTTTGATATTCGATCTTGAATTTCATTGCCTGAATATTGAATCCTTCGATTCCAATACGATGAATTTTAGCATTAGGGGCTAAATGTTCAGGTTGAATCTGATATTCCAAATTTGATGCGATAAACCGTAAATTAATTTCAGGAAATCGAGAACGAAGATTACGTATTTTCCAAAGAGTTCCACTACAGAGAAAAGTGCGGTTAATCAAGCCATATTTAGCTAAAATTGGAATGAGATAGGCACCAACACGGTTATCTTGCAGATCGATGCTGAAAAAAAGGTATGAATTTTTAGAATTTGAAAATCGCCTGGGCATGGTTCCGTATCTTTCGCAAAATTCTTCCAAAGTAGGAATTGATTCACCATTGGGAAGAGTAAGCTTCTTAATCTCGGATAATTTCAATCGATTGAAGTTAAAATATGATTTACTCACTTTGTGATAAAAAAATCTGTCATGTTGAATGATGACTCGCCGATCTCGAGTCAACCAGCAGTCAAATTCAAGCCCATGTGCACCTAGTTCTATCGCTTTATCAAATGCTTCAAATGAATTTTCATGAGCATACCCAGACGCACCTCGATGAGCAAAAATTATGGGTGTTTCGGATAAATTAGATGGAGGTTTTTCCATTAATTAGTTCTTGTAAATACCATTTTCAATTTAAATTGTAATGATTTTTAAGTAATTCCGATAGGTTGATTTCATACCGATTGGCAATTTCCATGAATTCAATCAAGTAATCCCCCAAAATATTTTCGATTTCTGGTTTTGTATCATTTTCTAAAGCAAGTTTTAGCTTTCCATGCATATTTGTCAATTTTTCTGTTATATCATATAAATCTGGTTGGTGATCGAATTTGTGTAAGTTTTTTAGGAATTTTTGAACTTTTTCTAACATAAAAGAAATATAATCGCATTTATTTAAAAATGTAAGCATCCCTACATTTTCGCTTTCCAGCATCCTTACTTCCTCCCAACATCCTTACATTCTCATAATGTCAATGAAATAAGTGGCTGAATACTTAAGAAGAAAGAATGCCAAATTATATTACTTGAGTAGAAATTTATTCAATTACTGAGAATGATACTTATGAGTAAATATGTAGCAGCCCTTGATTTGGGAACAACCGGAACCCGGTGCATCATCTTTGATCTTAAAGGAAAAGAAATTGGACGAGATTATAAAGAATGGCAGAGTTTCTATCCCTCACCTGTAATGGTTGAACAAGATGCAAATGCATGGTGGGATGCAGTTAGAAAAACTGTTTTCAATGCCATTCGTCGATCAAAATTGAATAATGAAGATATTATCAGCGTGGCCATAACTAATCAGCGGGAAACAATTGTTCCCGTTGATGTTAATGGAGATCCCCTACATAATGCCATAGTTTGGCAAGATCGCAGAACAACGGCAGAATGCGATTGGATCAAATCTACTCTGGGAGAAGATCTGGTTTATAAAACCACAGGCTTAACTATCGATCCGTATTTTTCTGGATCTAAGATTTTGTGGTTTAAAAATCATCATCCAGAGATATATGCAAAAACACACAAATTCTTGTTGGTTCATGATTTCATTTTACAAAAACTTACGGGAAAATTCATCACAGATTATTCAAATGCCAGCCGTACCATGTTATTCGATATAAATAAATTGAAATGGTCGGATGAATTTGCAGAAAAATTGGGCTTAGATTTGGATAAGATGCCTGAAGCGGTGGCTCCAGGAACAGATGTCGGAACAGTACGCTCTTCAGATACGGGTTTTAGCACCACCACTAAAGTTATTGCTGGTGCGGGAGATCAACAGTGCGCGGCTTTGGGAGTTGGTGTGGTTAAACCCGGACGGATGAAATGCACCACCGGAACAGGTTCATTTATTTTAGGGTATTTAGAAAAACCTTCATTTGACCCGGAGAAAAGAGTTTTATGCAGTTGCTCAGCAGTACCTGGGAAATGGGTACAAGAGGCAAGCATTTTTACTTCCGGAGCGGCGTTAAGATGGTGTAGAGACAACATGGGTGCTGCAGAATCAATTCAAGCATATTTAGAAAATAGACAAGGGAAAAATGTGGATCCTTATGACTTAATGACCGCCGAAGCCGCTAAATCTCCTGTCGGGGCAAATGGATTGCTCTTTTTACCCCATTTAACTGGCGCGGGAGCACCTTATTGGAATCCCAATGCACGCGGAATCATGTTTGGGTTAGCTTTAGGTCATAATACTCGAGATATGTATCGTGCAGTATTAGAAGGCGTAGCGTTTGAAGTGAAAAAAAATATTCAAGTATTTGCGGAATTAGGCCTTCAACCCCAAGATATACGCATTACTGGCGGAGGATCCCGCTCGGATTTATGGAATCAAATAATGGCGGATATTTTAGGAATCCAATGTGGACGAGGGGATTTAGAAGAATCTACAGCAGTCGGTGCTTCTATTTTAGCTGCTTATGGGGCGGGTGAATACTCCGATTTGGCCAAAGCAGCAGATGATATGGCCAATATTAATAATATTTGGAGCCCAAATCCAGCTAATACCGCATTTTACAACGAACTATTCACAATTAACCAAGAATTGTATAATTCGCTGCATAATGAAAAGATTTATGCAAAATTGGCACATATAATTCAACAACAGAAGATCTAATCTTGATGAAACCTTTTTTTTCGCTTTTACTTTAAAGATGAAATGATTTCAAGTTTATTCTGGACAAACCTTCTATTCTGGGAGTTATTCTATATGGTTGATATTTATCAAGGAAAGAAACAGAACAAAGCGATATGAACATTTTCATTGTAGAAAAAGAAAGAAAAGTAAAAAAAGAAAAAACTGGCCGACTGCTCAGCCAAAAAATTTCAATCCCTATAATGGAAATGAACGTTTTTGGAATTCATAAAGATTTTTTTATTTTAATAATTTTTGGCGGCGATATGAAGGTGCAATTTTTGAAACCACTAACACACAAGGAATTATGAGCCAAATTATTGGAAATCCTGGAATAGTAAATGTTTCAAATGGATTTTCTTCATCATTTGTATTATTTTCCTCAACGGTGTGGCGAAATTCAATAGTTCCTTGTAATGTAGCTATTGAAAATATCTCTCCGTCATCTGCATGTATTTCCAGATAATAAACTCCTTCTGGATAATCATTTGTATTAAAAGTGTATACCTCTCGTGTCAAACCTTCCACAATTTTTAACCATGATACTCCATCAGTTGAAATAAAGATTGCATATGTTAATGGATCATTATCAGGATCCGACCCATCCCAAGAAAATGTGACTTGTCCTTGAAGGATTTCTCCGCCAGTTGGATAAAGAATTACAACTTCGGGGGGGTCATTTACATCCACCAGCCATTCAAAATGTTTATGGTTCCAACTTCCATGTTCATTTAGTACCCACACGTCCAGGGTATGAATTCCATCAAAATTGGGAACTGCGGTGAGAATTGTGGAATTTGGTTGTCCATCCCAACTATAATAAGCAATAACTGGATCCTCTGAGAAACTTAGACTAATCTCTTGATAACCTGCAATGATAGTGTTGTTTTGTGGATAAAGCAAGGTGATATCGATTAGAGGATTTGCAACAATCAAAATTAAAGTGGCTGAAAGAGTTTCAGAATCCTCATCCGAAATCCAGATGTTAAGTGAATGCTGACCATCCAAGATTGGTGTGGTTGGCCATTGACCTAATGGCGCTTCGATATATGGGGCTTCATCCCATGCATAGAAATAATTGCCTAAAGTACCCTTTATAGTCATGTTAATAGTTACATTACTTTCCACGACAGTTCCATTAGTCCAAGTTATAAAATCGATCATTAATGGATCATCGGTCAAGAAAGTGAAATTTGCATAGGTCCAATAAGGTACAAAATCTGCCACCCATACATGCAAAATGTGATATCCATTTCCGACAGGTAAGATAGGGTTTTGAGTGAAATTTTTCCCTCCATCCCATGAAAAAATCAATTGACTATATGCTTCTGAGATAGATAATTGAATTTCAATCCCACTATTCAACCCAATAAATTCTTCAGGGGAGACCAGAGTAATACTGGGAGGAATATCATCGATGGTAAATGTGAAGGTCGTGATACGCTCAATCCTTGTATCGGACACAGTTCGGATTTGTAGCGTGTGGAGACCTTGTTCTGTTGGTATGGGAGGAAGGGTATTTGACTCGGGTTCACTATCCCATGCATAATAGACTTCGGTGGGAGGACGGCTAAATGTAATATTGAGTTCAAACGAACTGGGGATGACATCACCGTCCTCACAATTTTCCAAATAGACGAAAATCTGACTATCATCAACTTCAAATGAAAATGTCGTGTAATTTGCATTTCCCGCGGCGTCTGTGGTCCAAATTTCGAGGATATGCCAACCATTCCCAGCAGGTATCGGTGAAAGAATAGTGCTACTGGGAGCACCGTCCCATGCATAGAAGACTGTTTGCGGGGTTTCTGAAAACGCGAATTCCAACATACGCCCACTGGCGGTTCGTGAATTATTGCTCAGATCTGCAGGCCCTATCAACGTAGTGATAATAGGTGTGTTATCGATTTCAATATTGAAGAATATTTCCCAAGCATTTGAGTGAATATCAATACCTTGAACTACGAATAAATAGGACCCATCTGCATACATGCGGGTATCTAATTGAAAATCGAAATCAAAAGTTCCATTTTTCCAGAATTTATCACTTGAGATGTCTTCATTGTAAATAGTTGTGTCATTAAAATGAAGTTGGATATTTTTCATTCCTCGGTCATCAATGGCTGTTATATGCATATTTATTATGCCGTTATAAACCTCCCCATCGCTGATTCCATCCGCTGTAAGCGTTGCACATGTAATATCTTCAGGAATGTCCATAAAATCGAGGGGATCGGTGCCGAACTGAATTTCTTCACCATCTCCATAACCGTCACCGTCTGTATCTGGGTTATGTGGGTCTGTGGCATAGATTTGAGTTTCGGTCGAATCACTTAAGCCATCCATATCATAATCATCTCCCACTAAGAAAGATGTGTTATCCAATTCGATCGTCCCCCACTGCACGTTTTTATCACTAATAAATGAATGATCGGAAGCATTGAGATGTTGAACATTGAGGAACATAACCGTGATATCGGAGTGCTGGACGGTGAGCGAATATATGGTGGAAT
>CAYRPF010000038.1:0-10925 GCA_964426185.1 uncultured archaeon
TATATCAAATAACAAATTAATTTCCTCCTAAATTTTTTTTGTTCTTCTTAAAATTCTTTATTCTAACGCTACTAATATTCAGAAGAAAATGATTAGGAAGAAATAATTTTGAAAGAAAAAATCTTAAAATTCCAATTTTGAAGAAGAAAGAAAAAAAAGGAAAATGTAATAATATATTTTTCCCGATACTTCAACTAATTAAATTAATTGACAGTTAATTAAAGTTAAATGATTAAGCGCCCTTTTCGATGGCTAACACAACACCAACGGACACTGTTCGACCCATATCTCGCACTGCAATTCGACCAATCTCTGGAAAGTCCTTGAATTTTTCTAAGGGGAATTTCTTGATTGGTTGCAACTTAACAATTGCAGCATCACCCTTCTTGATGAATTGAGGATTATCTTCTAATACTTGACCAGTCTTACCGTCGAGTTTCTTGGATAATTCCACAAATTTACAAGCAATTTGGGCGGTGTGGGAGTGAACTACTGGAGTATAACCTAAAGCTAAAGCGGTTGGGTGCCAAATTACGATAATTTGAGCGGTGATGGTATCTTTGGGAGTTACCACAGTACAAGGTGATTTAGCATCTGCCACCACGCATCCCCGATAAACATCTTTCATGGTAATACCTCGGATGTTGAATCCAACGTTATCACCTGGCTGGGCTTGTTGTAAAGCTTCGTGGTGCATTTCGATGGAGCGTAATTCACCTTTAAAATTGGTTGGAGCTACGTCTACTTGCATTCCAACTTTCATCAGTCCGGTTTCGATTCGACCAACAGGTACCACTCCAGCACCTTTAATTTTATAAACATCTTGCACTGGTAAGCGTAAAGGTTTGTCAACAGGTTTTTCTGGAACAGGTAAATTGTCTAAGGCTTCCAATAAGGTTGGACCTTTCCACCATTTCATGTTTTCGGATGGTTCAGCTAAGTTATCACCAACGAAAGCAGATACGGGTAAGAAGGTTACATCTTTTTCGGTGTTGTATCCTACTACTTTTAATAAATTCTCGATTTCAGCTTTTACTTCGTTGTATCGTTCTTCGGAATAATTTACCGAAGCATCGTCCATTTTATTAATAGCTAAAATAATTTTCTTGACACCTAAGGTCTTAGCTAAGAAAGCATGTTCACGACCCTGACCGTTGTCTGAAATGGCTGCAGCAAATTCGCTGGTCTTGGCAGAAAATACTAAAATTGCTGCATCTGCTTGACTGGCACCAGTAATCATGTTCTTAACGAAATCAGCATGTCCTGGAGCATCAATAATGGTAAAGTATTTGGATTTTGTTTCAAATTTACGGAAGGCTAAATCAATGGTAATACCACGTTTGCGCTCTTCGGCTAATCGGTCCATAAAGTATGCAAATTTCCACGATTCACGATCTAAGTCCTTAGCCATCTTCTCCATTTCACGGGCTTCACGATCAGATACGGCACCGGCTTTAATGAGCAAATGGCCCATCAGGGTGCTCTTTCCATTGTCGATATGGCCTATAATGACCAGATTCATATGTTCCTTTTCTTTGGGCATGTTAAATCACATAAATATGTTTTCACTTCGCTGAGGGGACTTTCTGACAGAAGTGTCATTAAAAATCGTTCTCGAGCAAGTATGATGAGAAAGTGTTCCATTTCATTAAAAAGTTTGTATCGCAATACTTACGTAATAAATTATAGAAATTATCCATTTTAAGATAGAATAGTAATACTTTTAGGCAAGGAATTAGGTAATTCTGTCCTAAATTAAGTAAGCATTGTAATCAGAGAATTTTTTGAGTTTTAGTTATTTTTTCGCTTAGTTAGTTAGGGGCACCTTCAGTAATGCTTAATTTTATACTTTTTAATAAGACAACTGCTCTTTTTGAGCAGTTGCGTGGCGCTTTTCAAGCAAAAGAAGAATTCCACTAATTAAATCTCTACCCAAATGAATAATATCATTCCTTCATTATATCAAAAAAAGCGATCATGCTTTTCATAGGTTATATATTCATCATGCCATGTTCTGAAAATTTTTTCTTCATTTTCCAGCTGTTGTAAGAGTTGTCGAATTAAAGATTTATCGATAGGGGTAAACAAATCAACAATTTCATCGTATGAAGTTTGTCCTAAGCGGTGAATTATATTATATAGAATTTCCTTAATAACATTTAACTGAGGTTTTTGAATTGATTTTATTTGAAATTGAATTTCAGGTGAGAAATAAGCATGCATTGCTTGACGAATAAGAGTGGAGCGCGTATAGAAATTTTGTTCAGCAAATACATCCCATTCAGCCAATTCTTTTGAATCAACTCGAAATGTAAAAGCAATTAATGCTGGATTTCTATTAGAATTTCTTTTTGAATTTTTATCTAAATTATTATTTGAGTTTTTGTTTGGATTTTTTCTTAAGTTTTTGCTTAAATTATTATTTATTTCTTTTTCTGTATTATTTTCTTCCTTTTTATCGAAAATTGAATTTTTTTTTAATTGAGTCTCAATTGATGAAATAAAGCTTGAAATCGTGGATTCATGACTGTATATGGAATATGGATTGAGAAATAATGAAATTGCATGAGTGATAATTTGTCCGATAGGTCGATTTTGGGTTCGGGCAAAAGTTTCCCACAAGAATTTTTCGTTCGGGGTGATCCGAATTCCTACAACACGTGTTGGCACATAATTAACAAGGGTAAAAATCACTTAAAATTTGGTAAAGACGTCCGATTTTATCGATATATGATCAAAAAAAGTTCCATAATTTTAATATTAATAAGTGATTAATAATAATAAGGGAAGGGAGCCTAAAATGATGTGGGAATTTCGCGATCTTGAAAAAATCCGCCAATTGTTAGTGCATGGCAGATACAATGAGGCTCTCCAAAATATTATCCTTTACAAGCGTAAAATGAAACTTTCAGTAGAAGAAGAAATAAAGGCCGAATTGCTTCATATAGAAATTTTGTTTCGAGCCGGCTTTTTGCAAGATATTGCGCCGAAACTGGATTTTTTATCGAAGAATTCAGAATTGGCGAATAACATGGAACTATACTTAGAATGGATGGTTCTCAATGCCCGTTATAACCAAGAAATTGGAAAATTAGCATCTGCAAAACCCTTTTTAAAACAAGCACATGAAATTGTTCTCACTTCTTTTCAGCCTAAATCTGCCAAAGTAGAGAAGCTTACCAAGGAAGAAAAGTCTACAAAAGAGAATATTATTGATAATTTTGCCAATCAGAAAGAAAGTAAAAACCAAATTTCCCCTCTCCCTTTTATTTTTCAAAAAATCCTTTTTCTGGAAGGAATTCAACATTGGTATGAGGGTAACATAGAAGAAGCCCTCCAAAAACTTGAAGATGTGCTTCAAATTATTCCTAAAAACAGCCATTCAGGGCAATATATCCAAATTTTAACTTATTACGGCATGATTTTATGTGAAAATGGGGATTATACCCGCGGAATCAGTCATTTACAGCATGCTTTAGAACTTGAGCGTGATTTGGGAGATAAAGTTGCTCTTGCTCAAATTTTGGGTCAATTAGGACGCATTACACACCTTCAAGGTCATTTAGATGAAGCATTGAAATACTTACAAGAATCTATTTTTATCTGGGAAAATTTGGGTGATTTTTCGCAGATTCGCTTTAATTTAGCCGATATCGGCACTATCTATCGCCAGAAAGGGGATTATCATCAAGCATTGAATTATATTAAAAGAAGTTTAGTTATAGCAGAACGAATTGGAAATCCTAATGAATTATCTCGATTTTTACTGGAATTAATTCGAATTTACCTTGAAATGAATGCCATAGAAAATGCAGAAATTGCATTAGCTCGTCTATTTCAACTGCAAACTATGATTTCCAATAAAAAAATTGAATTGCGCTACCGTTTGGCTAATGCATTGATCTTGAAACAAAAAGGACGGGCACGAAATTTATTTCAAGCTCAAAGTTTATTCACCTCGATCACTGAAGAGCCATTAGTGGAAGAAGAGATTACTCAAATTGCATTACTCAATCTGTGTGAGTTGCTTTTAGTTGAATTACGCTTAAATGACGATGCGAGCCTATATGAAGAACTGGAAAAAGTCATTGAAAAACTGCAGAATGAAGCCGAAAAGCAGGGTTCGCATTTGCTTTATGCTGAAACTTACTTATTAAAAGCTAAATTGCTTTTGCTTCGGTTGAACATTTCTGAAGCCAGACATTGCTTAAACCAAGCCCAAACCTACGCTGAACAAAGCGGACTTTTACGCGTTGCTATGAAAATTAGTGAGGAACATGATAAATTAGTTGCTCAACAGCAAATTTGGAATTCTTATCAGCTGTCAGAGGTTCCTTTGCAAAAACGGGCAGAACTTGCCGAGATCGAGAATTATATGCGAAATATTGTTCATGAAAAGGGATTTGATACTCCCCAGATGATAAATGAAATTCCAGTTGCTTTCATCCTACTAAATTTAAAGGGAACGGTATTGTATTTCAAAGTTTTTACTTCTTACTGGAATTTTGATAAAGATATGTTAGCAGGCTTTCTATCAGCCTTTGATATGATGAGTGATGAAGTTTTTTCTCAAACTTTGGAGCGCGCCAAATTTGGAAATTTTAATGTAATCGTTCAAAAAATCCAGTCGTTTATGTTGGGATATGTTTATCAAGGGCCTTCATTTTTTGCCCAGAAGAAAATGCAAACTTTAGGTCAAGAATTCACCGAAAATAAGGTGCTTTTAGAGGAATTAGATAATTTAACAGAAAGCAAAGATTCTTTAGAATCAGTAAATTTGAAAGATGGATTAATTCCGGTTGAAACAGTCAATTCGACAAAAAACGATATGCAAAAGACACCTTCATATATAAAATATCTCAATGAATTATGTGAATGCATTTTAATTCCCGAATATTCTAATCCTGCCAAAAAGGCAACACTTCCAGAAAATTCATAATTATCCACATTTTACCTGCGTGTGAAGATCAATTTAAATAATGCCATCTCTTTTTCAAATTGTGCAATTTTGATTTAAACTCACATTCTGTATATACAAAATTGTCAAATAACTGAATTGGATAACCTTCATGTCAATTCCACCCAACTTACAAAATAATCAATCATCGGTAAATGGATCTGAGAAGAGATCAGATGCTATAGGGGACGGTATGTCAAATAGAGTTTCAGAAAATGTTTCCGAAAAAGTACTCGAGAAAACCCTATGTTTATTAGAAGAAATTACCTTTGCTCTCGATCGAGGCCAATTTCCCACCGCTAGAACACTTCTGGCTGAAGTAGACGATATTCCTATTCTCTCTCGAGAATGTGTACTCCGAGTCCAATTAGCTAAAGTTAGGTTATATTGTTATGAAGAGAAATTTAATGAGGGTCTGAAATTAGCTGATGAAGCATATTTACAAGCTTTAGAAATTGCTCAATATCAGATAGCAATTCAGATAGGGGTGAAATTGGCCGATATTCATTCCAGGATGGGAAAAGTTCAGATCAGTCAGGATCTTTTAGACGATTTGAATATTTTAAATGACGCCCATTTTTCCCAAGATACTGAAATTCATTCCAAATTAAAAAGTGATATTTTATTTATGGTCTCTGCCAACCAATGGCACACTGGGCAATTACAAGATTCATTAAATACAATCTTAGAATGTATTGAATTAAGAAGGAAGTATGCATCCGAAGTCGCTCTTGCTAATGCAATTGCATTTGAAGGTATGATCTATTGCGAATTGGGGCAAATTCCTAAAGGAATATCATTTCTCAAAGAAGCCTTGGTTTGTCAAAAAAAATTGAATAATCTTCATTATTTATCAATTCTCTTCAATAATTTAGGTTGGGTATTTCGACTTAAAGGAGATTTAATTAAGGCACAACGTTACTTACAAGAGAGTGTGAAAATTCGGAAAGAAATTGGTAATATCTTAAATTGTCGGATTGAATTTGCAAATTTAGGGGTAATTGAGCATCAAATGGGAAATCTCGCTCAAGCAAAAAAACACCTATTTGAAGCATTAGAGTTGGGAAAAAAAGTAGGTAACCCGGTTGAAATTGCGGTATTTCTCTTTTATCTGATTCGATTACTCTTAGATCAAAATAAAACGGCGGAAGCGAAAAAAAACATTGATACACTTCAAGAATTAAGCGAACTAACAGGTAATGAGAAAATATCCCAACGATATTTATTAAGTTATGCACTCTACTTGATGAAAAATCCACGGGTGAAAAACCTTTATAGGGCTCAGAATATGTTTAGGGAGATCGCCCAGAAAGCTATCGTAAAACATGAATTGACGGTGGAAGCGCTGATTCATTTGTGCGATTTGCTCATATTTGAATTAAAAATTTCTAATGATCCAGAAATTATGGAAGAAATTAACGATATTTTGGCAAAGCTGTTAAATATTGCTAAAGAAATTCGCTCATATTATTTATGGTGTGAAATTAACTTTTTGAGAGCAAAATTGGCCTTGATGAATTTAGATGTGCTCAAAGCCCGTAAATTGTTCAGCCAAGCTCAAATTATTGCTCAAGAACAAGGTTTACAACAATTAGCCATACGAATTTCTAATGAACATGATCAATTACTAGAGCAAGAAAAGATATGGGAGCAATTTCAAGCTGCACCGCCTGATTATTATAAACGTACTGAATTGGCCCGAATAAATGACAATATTCAGCGAATAAAGAGGCAAGGCATAGTAGAATCAGTTTATGTTGAGCCTGAAGAACCTGTCATGTTTGTAATTATGAATGAAACGGGACCAAACCTCTATACTCATGCATTTACTGCTGGTTTAAATTTTAATGAACAATTATTCGGGGGTATTTTATCCGCGTTTGAAGCTTTTAGCACTGAAATTTTTAAAGGAGTCTTAGAAAGGGCAAAATTCGGAGACTATAAGGTATTGGTGAAAACTATTTCCCCCTTTTTAGTATGTTATATATATAAAGGGCCCTCATATTTTGCACAGGAAAATTTCATTAAATCATTGGATATGATTCAGAATCAGCGAGAAATATGGGAAATTTTGATAGACGCTACTAAAAATGGTAATCTTATTTCTTCCCACCGAATTCCAGAGTTGACTAAAGAACTTGAGAAAATTTTCCATAATTCAAAAAGATTTTAGGCAAAATCACATTTCTTAACCCATGAAATTTTTCTGCCCTCAGTTGATGGATAATCCACAAGATACTGATAAAGAAACTTTCTTAGCGTTAATGCTGAAAAAACGCCCAGAATATGCTGTACTATGGGATGTAACTGGAGATGATGTGATAGAATTTAATCGTCGAGTTTGGGTAACTCAGTACGTGGTCATTGAAGGGCAAACAATCTATTATTCTCAAGCCCGACATTATGCTACCCGTGCTAAAGCACTTTTCGGGATTGATAAAATTGTTTATGTGGAATCGGATGAAGAATGGCGTGAATACCTTCCCACTAGTGATAGATTTAAAAAAATCAAGTTTTATGCCCCTGGAGTGGTAGGTGAACCTAGTGAAATCGCATTAGAAGACTTTATTAATAAAATGCTTAAAATACGGCCCCCATTTGCAGTGTTGTGGGATGTTTCATTCACAGATATAGAATATATTTCTTCTCGGGTTTATGTTACCAGCTATATGCCCGTGATAGATGACACTATTTATTATTCTTTCGGAAAGCATTTCGCATATTTAGCCCAGAAGAAATTCAGCATCCCCAAACGTCAGAAAATTTCAATCCAAGAACCTGCTTTTCTCAAAGAAGAAATCCCGATTTCGGAAACTGCATGAAAAACAATGGAAAATTTCAAGAAAAATCCAAAGAAGGATCACATCCCTCTTTTAATACTCCAATTTTAATTAAATAATCTAAAATAATTTGGCAAATGTCATTATCAAACGTTTCGTAGATCGCTTTATTATTCTTCTTTTGGGTAATTGGCTCTTTAAATTTCTCATAAAATAAATCTAATCCACGTTGGGCTTCTTCTTCTAAATAATCTTTCACCATATTTGGGCGGAAAAACAAAGTTAAAATTAAATTATGTCTCTGAACGATACTAAGTTCTATATTTAGTCCACCAATGAAGATGCGATTGATATGCCCTACATTTTCTTCTCCAAACATGGCTAGAGCCGCAATGAACTGTGAAATAAGTTCCATTTTAATTTCAGGATCAACTTGGATATTATAGAGCACATCTCCCGTGTTGCGTGAAACTACAAGGCCTAAAACATATTTTTTCAAGATTTTTTCAATTATTTCACATTGATTCTCAGGAATATTTGCTCTAAATCGATTAAAAATTATTACGGATCCATTATCCATTATTAGTGCATTCCTTTCTTTATAATTACTGTAATCCTTCTTCTATCTTAAATATCTCTATTGCCAGTTTATAGAACATGTCTTGAATGTTTTCTCCAGTTTTAGCAGAGCATTCCATAAATAAAAAGCCATGCTCCATTGCAAATTTCAAACCCTCATCACGACTGACTTGACGTTCCAAATCTATTTTGTTTCCCACCAATAGTGTAGGCACCTTGCCGCAGTTGTCCTCCAATTCTTGTATCCACTTTGAGAGATTTTCGAACGACAGCCGATTACTAACATCATAGCACAATAAAGCACCTCGAGCATCTCGATAATACATCCCTCTTATTTTATCGTAAAGAGATTGACCCGCTGCGTCCCAAACATTTATTTTGGCGGTAAATCGATAATTCCCCCCGAATAAAATATCACTGGATATGTATTGACCTTTAATTTCTTTACTCCCGAAGTCAACCCCCAGGGTAGTTTTCAAGTCTTTTTTGAAATAATCATCGGTAAATCGGACTTTTATGGCTGTTTTTCCTACTGCAGTATCTCCAATTTCAATGATTTTCCAAGAATAATTGTTACGAATTAATGCTCTGGCTTCCGTTTCTGCCCAAATTTTAATAGCTGGCCCTGAAATTAAATTTGGTTCCATTTCATCAATATTTGCTAATTTTACTAAATAACCTAAATCGTAAGGATTTGTAGCCATTAGTTTTAAAGCATTTTGATTTATTTCTTGGATCTTACCACTGCATGGAGAGTTTAAAGTCGTTATTCCTGTATTTGTTGTAATTGCGATAAAGGGTTCACCGATTTTTAAATCATTCTCTGAAAGCCATTTTAATTCGATTGGATTTCTAAGAAATGCATAGCCAATTTGATCTAAACCAATGATTTTTTTTACTGGATCGACATAAACATGCTGATATTTCGTGTAAAAAAGATGATCTGGAATATTGAATCTTCCATCTGCAATTATAACCATGTTATATAGATGGATGTTTGGTTTTATAACTGTTTGCTTTCTTGTTTCGATTTTCAGACAAATCATTCGCATTTGTCTTGGGCTTATTAAATGATAGGTGATAAATGTCAACATATATATAGGAAAAAGAAACATAAGTATTTAATTACCGAAAAATACTTCTGGGGAATTTTAACATGGCGCCTTATTCTAATTTAATTCAATTCAATACCAACTTGGTGGATGAAATTGCTCTGGACGATGACCTCGCAAAAATTAAAGCTTGCATATCATGTGGGCAATGTTCAGCTAGTTGTCCGAGCGGTAGTTTCACCGCGTTGAGAACCCGTGCAGTAATTCGAAAAGCCCTATTTGGAGTACATAAGGTTTTAGAGGATCCCGATATTTGGCTGTGCAGCACTTGCTTTAATTGCTTGGAGCATTGTCCCCGAACTATTCCTGTGACAGAAATAATTTTAAAGCTAAGGCAAATGGCGGTACGGCAAGGACATTTGATTGATCCGTTGAAAGGGGTGATAAACAACCTTATTCATAAAGGTCACGCCGTTCCCCTTGATTCAAAATGGAGTCAACTTCGACTAAAATTGGGTTTAGATGCTCTACCACCTACGATTTCAAAATACCCTGAAGTAATGAAAGAAATAACTGATATTCTTTCTGCAATACGATTTACAACGCGTATTCCATTCCGTTAATATCAATTCAAGTGATAAATTATGAGAGAAGAATCCGAAACTCAAACTCCAACGGAGCAATCACCCAATTTGTCCTATTCCCTATTCTTGGGCTGTGTGATTCCCAACCGCTATCCTATGATTGAAAAAGCTTCTCGTACTTTATTTGAACATCTAAATATTAATATTAAGGAAATGAAAGGAGCTTCTTGCTGTCCCGCTCCTGGAGTCTTTCGCTCCGTGGATAAAGCACTTTGGTTGTCAATTGGTGCTCGGAATATTTCACTGGCTGAGGCGCTGCAAGCAGATATTATCAGTCTATGCAATGGTTGTTATGGCACCCTTTATGAAGTAAACCATCAAATCAAGCACAATCCTGAGTTAAATGACCGAATTAATAGCGTGTTGCAGAAAGTGGGAAAGTCCTTTAAAGGATCTGTGGCGGTGAAGCAAATTGTGGAAGTTTTGTATTATGATTACAAGATCGAAAATCTGCGTAAATTTATAACTAATCCATTGGGTTTACGCGTAGCTGTTCATTACGGTTGCCATTTACTTAAACCTACCACCGTAAAGAATTTTCCAGATAATCCCGATGATCCACATTTCTTTGATGAGTTGGTAGAAATTACTGGTTCTACTTCTGTTGATTACCAACACAAACAAATGTGCTGCGGTGCCGGAGGTTCTTTACGAACGGGGGCAAAAGAAAGCAGTTTGAAATTTACATTAACTAAATTACGGAGCATGAGAAGGGCTGGGGTAGATTGCATAGTAACTTGTTGCCCATTCTGTCAACTTCAATTTGATTTGGGGCAATTGGAGTTGGCCAACGAGTTGGATCCCGATGAAGAACCTTTTAACATTCCCGTTTTGTATATCAGTCAACTGCTTGGATTAGCCATGGGAATAAGCCCTGCAGAGTTGGGTATGATCAAACCAGTGGATATGAAGG
>CAYRPF010000038.1:10935-18747 GCA_964426185.1 uncultured archaeon
TTTTGATGGAATTTTGAACAGACTTAAGCTAGAACAGCGTATATCTGCGTCAGAAGATCCTTTAGAGTCTTCAATTGAAAGCGAAGCAGGAGGAAATATGTAAAATGGAACGGTCAACAAAGTTACCCTCATCAGAGTTACCCCCATTACAATTATCGTTATCACAATCAGAACCCAAAGTTGGAGTTTATTTATGCCACTGCGGAAAAAATATTTCTGATGTAGTGGATATTAATACTTTGGGCTCTCTGGTATCCAAACTTCCCCATGTCGCTGTAGTAAGAGATTATAA
This sequence comes from uncultured archaeon, assembly GCA_964426185.1. Classification (GTDB taxonomy): domain Archaea; phylum Asgardarchaeota; class Lokiarchaeia; order Sigyniarchaeales; family Promethearchaeaceae; genus Harpocratesius. Next base: position 11,228 of record CAYRPF010000038.1, read on the forward strand.
GTTCATGTGCAGTACCGCAGGTCAAGAATTGATTGCTGCAGACATTCGTTCTGGAAAGGTAAATCGTGTGGTTGTCTCGGCTTGCAGTCCTCTTATGCACGAGGAAACCTATCGAACGGTATTAAAAAATAATGAATTAAATGAATTTTTCTTTGAACAAGCTAATATTCGGGAGCATGTTTCGTGGGTGAATATGAACGATAAGGCAGGAGCTCTAAAGGTGGCTCTCGATCACACTAAAATGGCAATTGCTAAGGTATCCCATGATCAACCTCTAATCCGCCAGAAAGTTCCGGTAGTTCAACGGGCGCTGGTGGTTGGTGGAGGGATTTCGGGTATGTTTGCTGCGTTGGATTTAGCCGATAATTATCCCGTTACGTTAGTGGAACGTTCTCCGACTATTGGCGGGCACATGGCTCAATTGGATAAAACATTTCCTACTATGGACTGCTCGGCATGTATCATTACTCCCAAAATGGTAGAAGTCGGACGTCATCCCAATATTGAGTTACTCACCTACAGCGAAATTGAAGACGTGGATTTAAATGTGGGAAATTTTGAAATCACCGTCCGTAAAAAAGCCCGAAAAGTAAATCATGAAATTTGCACCGCCTGCGGAGTTTGCGCAAGTGTTTGCCCTGTAATAACGCCGAATGAATGGGATATGAATTTAGGATTTCGGGGGGCAGCTTATGTTCCCTTTCCACAAGCCGTTCCGGAACAATACACCATTGACGCAGATGCTTGTATACAATGTCGTCTATGTGTGGACAATTGCGAAGTTCATGCTATTGATCTCACCCAATCTGATGAGTTGATTACTCAAACTTTCGGGGCGGTAATTTTAGCCACCGGAAATGACATTTACTATCCGATCTCCTTTGCTCGATACGGTTACGGCAGATATAAAAACGTGTTGACAGGGATTGAAATGGAACGAATTCTTTCCAGCACAGGTCCCACACTTGGTAAAGTTCTTAACCCTCAAACCCATCAACCTCCAAAAAGTGTTGCTTATTTGCAGTGTGTAGGATCACGCGATTTCCATGAAGGGGCCCATCATTATTGCTCTCGGGTTTGCTGCATGTACGCCATTAAGCAAGCCCGGCAGTTGAAAGAAAAATTTCCTGAATTGGATCTTTCCATTATTTTTATTGATATTCGAGCATTTGGGAAGGGATATGAAGAGTTTTATGAAATTGCCGCCCGTGAGTATGGAATTCGATTTGTGCGCGGACGAGTAGGAGAAGTCTATCAAGATTTAGATGGATCACTGATTATCCAAGGTGCCGACACCCTTTTAGCGGAAAAATTTGAAATGCGAGTGGATATGTTGATACTTTCCACGGCTCTAGAATCTCGAAGTGATGCCTCTGAAGTGGGACATTTATTTGGGGTGCAGCAGACTGAAGATAATTTCTTTATGGAAGCCCATCCTAAACTCCGTCCAGTCGATTCACTCTCCGATGGAGTGTTTGTAGCAGGAACTTGCCAATCACCTAGAGATATTCCCGACTCAGTTGCTCAAGCTAAAGCCGCTGCCTCCAGTGCCCATAATTTCATGAGTGCCGGCGAAGTGGAGATTGTTCCATACTATTCTCAAGTTCTCACCGAATACTGCTCTGGTTGTCATTCATGCATTAAAGTTTGTCCATTTTCTGCAATTTCATTTAAGGAGGAACAAAAAAAGGCAGAAATCAATTCTGTTAAATGCAAGGGCTGTGGGGCTTGTTCTGCAGTTTGTCCCTCGAATGCCATATTACAAAATCATTTTAGTCGAGAACAAATATTAGCCGAGCTTAAAGCTTTGGCGCCATGGAATATAGAAGCAACCGTTTCAGAGGATTCTATGACTTTATCAAGAGAAAAGTAATTATTTGGAGAGTGAAAACCAATGAATCAAGCTAATACACTTGTAAACCGAACAAAATCCGGCATTAAGTCTTCCACAACGGAAAAATTTGAACCGTTGGTCGTTTGCATTGCATGTAATTGGTGCACATATACCGGTAGTGATCAAGCTGGTCGTAGTCGAATGCAACGACCAGCAAATGTTAGAATCATTCGAGTTATGTGTTCTGGTCGGGTAGAAGTCGAATATGCCATCGAAGCCTTAAAACAAGGGGCAGATGGTGTAATAATTGGTGCCTGTCATTTAGGAGATTGCCATTATTTGGAAGGAAATTTTAAAGCGGTGAGACGATTTGGTGTCGTACCTCGATTATTAGAACAGTTTGGGATCCATCCTGATCGCATCCAATTATGGCATATATCCGCCAGTGAGGGAGCTGAATTCACAGAGCGGATTAAAGAATATGTAGTTCATTTACGCAAATTGGGCCCAAGTCCTCTAAAACCTAAGTTAAAAAATAAGGAGACTTTATCATGAAATGGCCAATCGTTAGTCAAACCATCAAAGGATCGGTACGCACCACCACCGTAGAGTATCTTAAAAAAACCCTCAATCTTGAATTTGACAGTGACAAATGTAAGTTTTGCCAGCAATGCGTTAAGGCATGTCCACATCAAGTTTTGGAAAAAGGAGTTTTTGATAAGAAATCTCCCACCATGAAATTCGATAGGCTCCCGCAGATGCCAGATCCAACCAAATGCGTGTTCTGCGGTACATGTTTTTACATTTGTCCATTCGAGGCGATTTCCTTTAAAATTGATCGTATTCCGCAGAAAAAGGAAGAACTTCCATTAGTTCGGCGAAAAGTTTTACCGATCTTTCAAGAATTAAAAGTTGGGAAGGTTATTTTGAGTGATCCTTCCTTTTCAAGTCCATATTGGGAGAGTTTGGCATGTAGGATTCTTCGCCAGTCAAAAAAATCTTCTTCAACCACAGAATAACCGTAGAAATTTGATAATCTTTAAAAAAGGAAGGATCACTCAAAATATTTTAAAATTATCTCTTTTTTTTTGTTGATACAAAATATTTAGCGAGAATTGCCAATGATTCCTGAACCTACCCCCTCCAAACGTGATCTAACTCAACTTGATTTATTAATTCTAAAAATCATTCAATTTCAAAATTCTGATACCATTTCCATGTCTTTACGCAATATTCAATCAAAACTCGAAGAATATAAGTCCATTCATCCTGAAATGTTTGGTGTGAATCAAAGCTTGCCCAGTGTATCAACAATCAGTAAACGCATTAAATATCTTAAGGAATCTGGCGTTATTTTGTATCCTACTACTGTGATTGATTGTTCAAAATTAGGATATGGCGAAATGATGTTGATATTCATTAAAGTCAAATTTAGTCGACCTATTCAAGAAATTCTCGATGACCTTCACCGAATTAAAGAAATAAATTTAATTTATCAAATTTCGGGAGATTATCCTATCTATTGTATGTTCAAATGTGATGATAAAGATCATCAAATTGCATTACTTGAGCGTATTAAGCAGATTGACGGGGTAGAAGATTTAAAGACCAATATTGTGATGAAAAAAATAAAAGAAGATTTACGTGTAAGACTAGTATAGCTTTTGATATTTGACTAGTATAGCTTTTGATATTTGAATATCCTGGATCGCAACTCCGGTTAAATCTACCACAGTTATTTCTTCGTCATTTTCTCTCTGGTATGATGGATTTTGAATAGTTTCTCCTAATTCAATCAATTTTTCTTTTGATATTGCACCCGCTTGCATTGCTTTAAAACATTCGCCTCTTGTTTCCACTTGGAACTTGCTATCAACGATAATTTTATCCGCCCGTGCCAATATCTCAGGATCTAATTCTTGCTTTTCAGGTGTATCAGATCCCATTGCAGTTATATGAGTTCCTGGTCGCACTTGGTTTGCTAAAATCAATGGTTTTTTCGAGGGTGTACAAGTGACGATAAAATTACATGATTGGGGGATATCAGCAGAATCGAGGGTTGTTTCAATATTAAAACCAGAATCTTTCATGTCATTTCGATATCTATCAAGTTCATCTTGAGATATTCCCCAAACAAGGGCGTCCCGGCATTTGAGAACATTCTTTAAAAATCGTAGTTGTAACCTTCCTTGATCTCCAGATCCATAAATACCGATTCGATTTACTTGTTTTGGTGCAAAATATTTGGCTGCAACTGCTCCTGCTGCTGCGGTCCGGATATTCGTTAAGTATCCTTCATCAAGTAATATGCATTCTAATTGCCCTGTTTTTTGATTAAACACTAAGTTGAGCCCGGTATTGCTTGGGAGCCCGATTTTCGGGTTTTCATAGAATCCCGATGCAATTTTTACAATATAGTAATCCCCATTTTTAATGTATCCATACTTGATATGACAGTCTCCAGGTGGATTTTGAAAGATCATCTCCCCAACAGGAGGAACCACCACTTTACCTAGGGAATAAGCCACGAATCCATCTTCAATCATCTGGATCGGGTCAATTTCGTTTAGAATTTTTTTTATTAGTTCTAATTTGATGATATCAGCCATTTTGATTTACTCCATGTTATTTTTCAATCAAATTTTCAATAACATATTCTTCAAATTTTTCAAGCGATTCTGGCATATTAGCCCGACCGAATCCTACTCTGAAATAGTTATCCCCATATTCATATATTGTTCCAGGCAATAATACAACTCCTTTTTCTTTAACTACCTTCAAACAGAATTCTTCGGCTTTATTCGTGAATTTTACTTTAACAAATCCAACTGATCCGGCTTTTGGTCTTCTCCATTCAAAATAATCAGAATAATTATCAAAGAATTTATCTAATAAGGCCAGATTCCGTTGTATGATATTTCGATTTCTATTAAGCACTTTTTCCTTGTATTTCAAGGCAATCTTCGCCAATTCTTCACTTGGTCCACTATTACAGATGGTTGTATAATCTTTAAAATGATTCATTTTTCTACGAATATCATCATCCTTCGTGGCAATCCAGCCAATTCGAAGACCTGCCAAGCCAAAAGCTTTGGACATAACCCCCAATGAAATAGCCTTAGGATAGACATCACAAGCAGAGGTTAATCGATCTTCGATTTTATATTCTAAGAATCTATATACTTCATCGCAAAATATATAAATGTCATCCTCTTTAGCGATTGATATGATTTCATTGAATTCCTCTTGTGTGATCATCATTCCTGTAGGATTATGAGGGAAATTAATAACTATTGCCTTTGTATTTTCTTTAATACTCTTGCGAAGGAATTCCAAATCCAGTCTCCATCCCTCATCTCCCTTATCAGAAATTTCCCAATTCGTAACTTCACATCCTATTGCATTGGCAACTTCATATAAAGATTGATAGGCCGGATATTGAACAATTATATGATCATTTTTATCTAAAAGCACGTTCATGAAGATAAAAATTCCCTCCTCGGCTCCTGCAAAACATAATACCTCTTCCGCTCGAATATTTTCATACAAAGAAGAGATTTCCTTTCTTAATTCAGGATCTCCTTCTGATTCTGTGTATCCTAACCAACTGTTATTAAATTTATCTGCTATTTCAGGATCTTCACTCAAATTGAGCAATTCTTTGATAGAAATCGATTCACAATCTGAAGATGAAAGTAAATAGGGTGCAGAAAACTCAAATTGAGTAAAATATCTCTCCAGCTTGAACTCTTTTATTTTCATTATAATCAGTATAAGTAATATCCATGATATTATAAAGATTTAGGAATATTTGAAACTCTTATAAAGTATTATGATGGTTATATCAGATTTTCCTTAATAGCTCTTGATATATGCATTTTTTGCTGATTTAAAATTCGAATACCTTAAATATAATTCGATGCAATTAACCTCATGATATTAAATAAGGATAGTATTCTTAAAGTTTTACAGCAACTTCAAGAAGGCTATAGTCGCAGAGATCCAACGTACATTGATGAATTTATGCAAATTTTTTCCAAAGACGATGTCTTTTTGATAATTGGCACGAATCCCCAAGAAGTATTTCGGAGTTTTGAAACCGCGAAACAACTATTTCTTGACGATTGGAAAAATTGGGGACAAGTTGTGTTTGATATTCCTAATGCCATCATTACTGGTAACGAAAAAATGGTGTGGGTTTTTATGAACGGAAACAACATGGATCTCATTACATCAGAATATGTTAATAACTGCATTGTGAAATGGGAGCAAAGTTCATTAGAAGAAATAACTTCCAAAAAAAAAGCCCAATTTTTTGAAATTCTAAATCATCAAGAAGGAAATTTATTGATATCTCCTATTCGAATTACTCTCATCTTGGTCAAAGAAATGGGCCGATGGTTAATACAACACATGCACTTTTCGTTTCCAATCAAAGGATATCAACTTCTTATTATGAAGGAATTCTTTGGAATTGAAAAGAATTGAAGTAAAGTTAAAATAAAAGGTACCATTTTTTTACTCTTTACCGCTTAGCCAATTCTGGCTATTAAATTTGTTTGATTACGCTTAATCAGGAATATATGAGTTGGTAACTTTTTTTAACAAGCGTCAAGTGCCAAGCGTCATCACTTTTAAAAGGTGAAATTACGGATGATAAAATTATCGAAGATATTATTACATGGGAAAAAGGAAATGCTCCGAATAAAGAAATTAAGGATTTCTTGAATTAAGAAGAAAAAAAAATTAGAGTCTTAGTTTTTTACCTTCATGGCTTCTCGCATCATAGAATCGCTGATTCCCATTGGGGCTTTGCCCTTATCCGCATATACAAATAAAGCAGTGTTAAACACCTTATTTGCCACTTCAAACACCATTGAAACAATAAGAAAGAAAACAAGGAAAATGCCCACGATGATTAAGATTACTTCAATTCCTGCTTGGTAAAATAGGAATAACAGCACTGCAGTGATAATAATTCCAATAAATATAATTAGTCCTTGGATTAAACCTAATCCATAGTGTCGAATAATAGATTCGCCCCAAGTCTTTTTCAAAGTTTCATTTGACTTCTTTATCGCTTTAAACGGTGAAAGGTTGTAGTATACCATAGCTGGAACTACGAATATTGTCATAATGCTCCACAACATGCCTAAGATTCCTCGAAGGATCGAGATCAATATCTGCCCCGCTTTCCCCAAACTCTGCCCAAATTGATCCAAAAGATATAGAACCAACCCAACAGTGGCCGATAACAAACTCCACATAAAAATGGTGGGAATCCGTCTGAACGCAAATCCCAGACTTTGACCAAAAGTTGCATTTCCTCCTTCAAATCTCACCTTGGCGGTATAAACCACACACACATTAAAGAAAGTTGAAATGAATGCTAGACCTAAGTAAGTGATGAATACCAATAGATACTCAGTGGTTCCCATTAAGGCAGAATAATCTGGAGTCGTAGCTTGTAAAAACTTCACAACAATGGTCGGGACTAATAGAGCGGCACTAAAAAGCAAATTGAAGAAGCTGGATAACAAGGGGTATAACAACAACTCCTTATCTTTCTTTATAACGCGGAAACTTAATTTTGTAAATTCCCACGACCTACTAAATACATTCATGGTAAGTTAAAGATTATACTCTTTATTATAAATATTATACTCTTTACTTATTTTGCTACTTT
>CAYRPF010000038.1:18847-29549 GCA_964426185.1 uncultured archaeon
TAAAGATTATACTCTTTATTATAAATATTATACTCTTTACTTATTTTGCTACTTTTACGAAATTCGGACTTTTTACCCTAAAATTTGATCTTTTTGCGTAATCATTCATAATTCTTCAATATCTGAAAAAAAGGTATTTAATTATCGAGTGCATTATTAATCATACTAAGCATTTTACCACCTTAAATTATGGGTGGCTAAATCAATAACGCTTTTTTTCTTAACTAAAATGAGGTAGAATTATGGCGAAAGTAGCGTTCATGCAATTAGCTTCATGTTGGGGGTGCCATCAATCACTTTTAGATGCACAACTAACCCTTTTGCATGTCTTGCCCGAATTAGAATTCGTGTATTGGCCGGCCGTTGTAGACTTTAAGCTGGATGATTTAAAAGGTTATCCTGACGGTTCGGTAGATGTCGGGTTTTTAGAAGGGTTTTGTCGGACTGAAGCTGATGTTGCCAATGCCAAATTAATGCGGCAAAAATGCAAGATCATAGTTGCGATGGGCTCCTGCGCAGTATTAGGGGGAGCGCCAGGGATGGCCAATCTTTTCTCACGAGAAGAATTGGAAACCCGAAAATTTATGGATGAAGAATTTGTTGATGCTGGATCTGTGGTTCCAACTGAACATGTGCCAAAAATACTTGATGCAATTCCAGATACTCATGATGTGGTAAAAGTAGATGTCGACTTACCTGGATGTCCTCCGAAAACTGGAAATATTGTGGGATTAATTGCAGCAGTCTTGGCTCAAATTGATACTAAAGTCGATGCATCTAAATCTATGTGTGATGTATGTCCGCTTTCCACTTGTCTTCTGGATGAGGGCAAATTGTGCTATGGCCCCATCACTGCAGTAGGGGACCCCGTTGGACGAATTGCTGATGGATATCCTGTATTGGGTGAATTTGGATTAACGAAGGCAGTCCATCAATCAAATGCCGAAAAGCTATTTAATAAAATCTTGTCTAAACCATTTGATGCCGAAGAAGTGCGGAAATCAGTAGAAGCTTTGATGTTCGTGCTGGGAAGTAATCCATTGGGTTTCTTGGCTAAAAAGGCAGATCCAGTGCGACGAATTCGCTTAGATCCGGAAAGTTTAACCACGAAATTGGTTCAAAACAAAGAAATTGTGGATTTTACCGCTGATGGATACCCTGAAATGGTAAATCATATTATCGGAGCCGTCATGGCAGACTTAAAACGTAATCCACTTTATGAAGATTCGGCCAAAACGGTTTGCTCTTCTTGCGAACGAAATCTAAAAGATAAAGAAGTAGTGCGATACATTCGGGATTATGAAGGTTTTCCCGACCAAAAAACTTGCTTCTTACTACAAGGATATGTCTGCATGGGACCGTTGACCTCTACCGGATGCGGTGCGACTTGTATTCGGGCGAATTCTCCATGTCTCGGATGCTATGGTCCTGCTGAAAATGTGGATGACTACGTGAGTAAAGCTACTAGTTATTTTCCTTCGATTTGCAAAGATACTCCAGAAAATATCACCGCCTTCTTTAAGGATACTGCGGGATTATTCGGGCGCTTCTGCATTCCCACCAGCAAATTAGGGCATAAATTGTCCGATACTCCCATGGAGGAAAAGTAGGTGATGAAAAAATGGTAAAAGTAGATTTAAACCTGAAACGTGCCGTATTGGATTTGATGATAGATGGAGATAAAATATCCTACTGTTTCCAATGTGGAAAATGCAACGACGTGTGTCCCATTTCTGCCCGCTGGGGTTCCCGTTATAATCCCAGAGATATCGTTTTGTTCTCCGCCTTGGGCTATAAGGAGGCACTGGTTAACGCGGTGGTAAGAGATCCATTTATCTTATGGGGCTGCACCACTTGTGAAACATGCGATGAGAAGTGTCCCGCGGAAATTCCGATCACAGATATAATTTCTATGTTGAAAAATCTTTCAGTTTCTTTAGGAGTTACGCCGGATTTCTATCCGAGTTCTGCCAGTCAGATTATGGAGCACGGTATGGCCATTCCGGTGCAAGCTGCGGTGGAAAAGCGCCGTGAAAAATTAGGTATTGGAATTGCACCAGAAATTCCAGTCGATGAAGTGCAGAAAATCATGAAAGCCACCGGTATTGAAAAACTGGTGAAAAAGGAGGAAAGTGCATAATGACAGAATATAAATTATTCCCGGGCTGTTTTATTCAAAATCGAATTCCATTTATTGAAGCCTCTGCGAAATTTGTGTTTGAGCAACTGGGTGTGCAGCAATCAGCCGGTAAATTTGGATGCTGTCCTAACCCAGTCGGTTTACGCTTTGTAGATGAAAAAACTTGGGCTGCTCTCGGAGCTCGCAATCTAGCTGAAGCGGAGGCGGAAGGAAAACCCATAATGTCGTTATGTAATGGTTGTTATCAATCCTTGGCGGTAGTGGATCACGAACTTAAACACAACGCCAATTTAAAATCCGAAGTAAACAATATTCTAGCCGAAGTGGGTAAAGAATACAAAGGAACCATCCGCGTGGAGCATTTTGTCAGAGTACTGCATGATGAGGTGGGATTGGAGGCTATAAAGAGCAAAATTACCAAACCTCTCACCGGCTTGAAAGTGGCTTTGCATCCCGGTTGCCACTATGCTCGACCTTCTCATATTCTTAAGGGAGAAGATCCCTTCGATTTGCACTATCTACGGGATTTGGTAGAAGTTACCGGCGCTACGGTAGTGGATTATCCTCAAGAAGAATTATGTTGCGGAAATGGTGTTCGCAATTCTGATCCTTATACTGCGAATACTATGCTGAAAGCTAAAATTGACGGCGCTTTAGCCGCCGGAGCCGATTGTTTTACTGTAAATTGCCCTGCTTGTTTTCAACAGATGGATGCCGAACAGCGTAATTTGAAAGAATTGGCAGAAGAAGGGCAAGAATACAAGTTTCCAACGTTTTATATTACAGAATTACTGGCGATGGCCATGGGAAAGACACCGAAAGACATCGGAGTGAATTTTCATCGAAATAAAGGGAAAAATGCTCTAGGAAAGGTGGGATTATAATGAGTCCAGATAAAGTATATGAAGTAGAACCTGTAACAAGGTTAGAAGGGCACGGTGGTTTACGTTTAGTGCTGGCTGAAGATGGAAAGACTGTAAAGGATGTTCAATTTAATATTACCAGCACCCGCTTCTTTGAAAAGCTCTGTGAAGGTAGATTTGCAGAACATGTTCCACGGATTACAAACAGAATTTGCGGTATTTGTCCAGTACCTCATCACCTCGCAGCAACCAAATCTGTAGAAAAAGCATGGGATGTAGAAATTCCCCCAGCCGCCTATAAATTACGGCAGTTATTCATGAACGCAAAGCAGTATAGCAGTCATTTATTGCATTTTTTTGCATTAGCTGCTCCCGATTTTCTCTACGGTCCTTTTGCCCCAGCTGCAAAACGAAATGTAGTGTCTGTAATCAAAGATATGCCCGATGTTGGAGCCATGGCTTTGAAAATGATGGATTTCGGTCAAAATATCTGTGCAGCCATTGGTGGAAAAGCCGTGGGACCAATTGCAGGTATTGTAGGTGGTATGCGTAATCCACTTTCATCGGATGCTCGAGATGGTTTTCTCGCTCAAATTCCTGAACAACTCGAATACGTAAAGAAAACTGTAGATCTCGCCAAAAAAGTAGTTACTGATTATTGGGATGTAATTGCTAACCTTGCTGTAACCGAAACTTATTATTGCGGTGTGGCTAAAAAGGTTAACGGAGAACTCGTGCATGAAATTTACGATGGTGATTTGGTGGTTGTCACCCCCGACGGCGAGAAGAAGGTTTACGATCCCCAGAATTACTTAGAAGCCATCGGAGAACATATTCCTTCCCACTCCTATGCAACCCACACATATTATAAACCCGTTGGATATCCAGCTGGGATTTATCGAACCAATTCCTTGGCAATGATCAACGCTTGCGATAGAATGTCTACTCCGATAGCCGAAGATGCTCGAAAAGAACTGGTAAAAGCATGTGTCGGCAATGGTGGAAAAGTTATTCATCACACTTTTGCGTATCATTGGGCACGAATTGTAGAGACAGTGGAAGCCTTTGAGTTGTGTGTGCAGTATCTCAAAGATCCAGATATTCTCAGTACCGATATCAAAACTTTGGATGTAAAACCCAAAGCTGGACGTGGAGTAGGGATGGTTGATGCACCCCGTGGAAATTTAATTTACGATATGAAAACCGATACCGATGGAATCTGCCGTAAATTGAATATTTTGGTTGCCACCAATCACAACATCGCGGGTATAGAAAAGAGCGTGAAACACGCTGCCCAGCAAATTTTTGAGCAAGATGTTTTATCCAAAATTAAACTACCGGATCCTATGCTCAAGTAAACTAAAATATAAACTAAAGAGTGAAAATTATGGTCGAAGTAAATGAAAATATTCTCAATCTACTCGAAATGGTTATTCGCTGCTATGACTGCTGATTATCTTGTGCAGCCCATATAACTATTGTAGATCCGGATGGGACCGAACGAGTCATTCGAAAACTCGAAGTAGATTGTGGATAATTTGCATAAATCCCCCACCTGATGCATTTTTCTCGTAAACCACGGAGAAAAAGAAGGGTCTTGCCCAAGACGGGGAATAAATAAAAACAAATCGGTGTTATCACCGTTTTTTTCCTTTCTTATTTGAAATTGAGTTGATAACCTCGAGAGAAATCCTAAAAAAGGGTGGCACCTTAACTCGTTTGACGAGCTGTGGTGGGGAAATCCATAACTAAGCATCATAATTGGCAATTGGTTCTGAGAAAAATTTTATCCTATATCTACGAACCTTGTCAAGAAAATGAGATAGAATTTATTATTACGGGATCTACCTCTTCAGCACTGCAAAAATGTCCTATTATTCCAGCAAATATTGATATATTAGTGAAGAATCCTGAAAGCGTTAATTTCATTGCAGACCTGCTGAAACCATTTGAACTCCAAACTAGGAATTCAACTGATTCTGAAGTGTGGCTTTCTTCCAAGCAAAATCGTGTATTTATCTTTGATAACAAGGAAAAAGATGAATTATGGCACATGGGGCGATGGATGGTGAAAGGAATGCAAGTAGAAGTGGCATTCATTCAATCTCAAACTATGCTAGACAAATCCCGTGAGGAAGGTTATATTTGGGAAAATGGACCGGATATGTATGCTCATACCTTGCGATTTTCTTTTCAAAATTATTTTGTTCAAGTTGTTCCTTTAGAGATCCAATTATCTTCACTATTTTTACGTGATAAATTAGATCGCATCAAAAAAATCGTTCAATTATTTATTTCTGAAGGATGTAATAGGGATTTATTGATGCATGCTTTAAAAATTTCAGATTTTCAAACAGTTCAACAATATTTCGAAAACCATCCCGCTTAGAGAAACACACTATTATCTTAACATGATTAGTGGCTAAGGACCGCATCTGAATTATGGGATGTTGCGTGGAGTTGCTCGAATTCCCAACATTTCTCGTGCTTGTGCTGGAGTGGCAACTTTTCGGTTAAGTTCTTTTACAATTCGGGCTGCGCGTTCCACTAACTGTGCATTACTGGAAACCATTTGGCTCCGTGCATAATAAATATTGTCTTCTAAACCAACACGAAGATGTCCGCCCATCAATGCGGCTAGTGTGGTCATTTGAAGTTGATTTCTCCCCACACCTGCACATAACCAGAGAGAATCTTCTGGGAATTCTTTCAATAACTGAATCACATTTTCCACAGTTGCGTAACTCGAAGTTTGGTATCCCATCACAGTTTGTAGCCAATACGGTTTTTTAAGCAAACACTTGGCGATAAGATCTTGTACAACCCAATGAGACCCGGGATGATAGATTTCTACTTCGGGCTTGATATCACGTTTTAACATCTCAGAGGCGAATTTTTCTACAATTCCATATGAATAAGGGACACACTCGTCGGAGACAAATTCTGGATATGGATCTGGAAGGGGAGGATTGCGTGCTTTCATTTTGTAACGTCCCATATCAGGAACAGTGTTTAATGAAGCAATTTCACATCCTGCATCGAGACAAGAGAGTCTGTCTTCCATGGTTGAGGTTAAGCCGCCTCCTGTGGTATTGTTGATAATGATATCGGGACATTTTTCCCGTACTTTTCGATTAACTTCGATCCACGTTTCTGTTTTAGTTGCAGGGTGAGCTTGCCTTTCTGGATCTCGGGCATGAATGTGTACCATGCTAGCTCCAGCTTTATAAGCTTCATATACGGAATCTGCAATTTCATCTGCTGTTTCGGGGATCGCAGGGTTGGATTCCTTTCCTTGTATTCCACCGTTAATGCAAACACATAAGATCGCTGGTGGTAATCCCTTTCTGAGCATTCCTAAGTATTCGAAGGTATCGGTGTAATCAAAAATATATTCTTTCCATTTTATACTTTCATTTGACATAACAACCACTAATTCTTAGTATGTTTTATTCGTGTTTAAATAGATCTATATAGCGCTCCGAACTACCATTTACCAAGCAATTACAAATGTTTATTTAATCTTTTACTAAATTTTGGATATTTCTGACCGCTCTTCTCAATGAATCTTATTGGTGGTGTGATTTAAAATCTTTCATAGATCCACTCTTTCAACAAATCAATAACCTTATCAAATTGCTCTTTTGTGTGGTTGGAAGTAATTGTGAATTTTATGGCTCCGGTATCTGGAACGCTTGTATAACTCTTTGGTTCAGAGTAATTGGTTAAAACCTTGTTATTCTTCAAAAATTCTGATAATTCCTTAAGGTCTTCTTCAGAAGGAAGTGTGAGGTATGCTATCCCCGTTGGGGTAAGATCATTATGAAATCCAATTTTATTCAGTTTTGTTTTGAAATAAATGGCATTTTCATGAAGTTTTTTTATTTTTTGTGGATATTTGGCTAATAAATCAAATGCACAAGCAGAAGCGGCCAATATAGGGTTTGGAATCATGGTTGCCCCTTTTAAAACGATTCCCTTTTTCAAACAGATTTGCTTGAACTCATTTGAACATGGAATTATTCCCCCGTGGCTGCCAATTGCCTTGCTCATTGTCCCGCAAAAGTAGAGCCGTGAGTCTTTAAGTCCGAAATATTCATAGGTTCCTTTTCCCGTATCTCCAAGAACACCTGTTCCATGCGAATCGTCAATACAAATTATTCCTTTGCCTAATTTGTCCAGAATGTTCAAAAATTGGGGGATGGGGGCGATCTCACCTGTTACGGGGAATATTCCATCGCTAGCGATCATGGGCTTATCATGCGGTGCGAGATATTTGTCCATCTGCTGTTTTAGATCCTTGAAGTCACGATGTTTGAACACGATGAATGGCTTTCCCGAGATCTGCAAAGCATCCATCATCGAATAATGGGATTCTTCATCAACAAATATGATATTATATTCATCCTTTAAAACTCGAAAGAGAATCAAATTGCCCAAATATCCTGAGGGGTAGGTCACCACTGTTTCGGTATCGAAGAATTTTGCTGCTGTTTTTTCGAGATTCTGCACAGTTGAGTTTATACCATAGCCATAGTAGGAAAGACCCATCTTAATAGGAAACAAATCAAGGATTTTCTGTGCGGCAAGTCGTACTGACGCGTCATTCTGTAGTCCATGATAGTCACACCCTAAATAGAAATCATATTCTTCACCTTCCCATTTAATCTTGGGAAAAATTGCATCTTTTAGTTGTTCTTTTTTGTTGTTCATCATTTTAACGATTTCTCCATTTCTTTGATTTGAATATATGTACATCTGAAACATTGCTGAGCATAAATAGCTCAGTGTGGATGTAACTTATAAAGTATGCTATATATCAATAGAATTTTCAACCATTTAATCTAGATTTTAAAGAGGGATCTTATTCTTAATCGTTTAATTATTCAATGAAATTTTGGATTTTACTTGACTTGGGATCTTTTCTACTATTCAAATTTTTTCTTTAAATATTTTGTTTAGTTAGAATAATATTTATATATTTAATATAGCTGGTTTAAGGTAAAAATATTTCTATTCAATCTATGTCTGTTTTAGCAAGTTTTTGTTCAAAAAGCAAAATTTTTAATGTTCCAAATGTTCAAATTATTTATATATCTTTATAACGAAAATATATGAAGTAAATATTGCGCAGCGTAATTTTATCTTCATAGTCGTTTTTCGTAGAAATTCTGTTCTTCTTGGCAAATCGAGACCACTTTAATGAACATTGTTAATCTTGGAGTTGAGTACATGCAAACGTGTCAAAAAGGGATCTATTCCTCAAGTATCAAGGTCGAGCATAACGACTCAATGACTCGAAATGTACAATTGACGGGGAAAAGAAGTTATACTATCACCCTTCCCAAAAAATGGATTGAAGAACACAAAATTCAGAAAAAGCAGCCTTTATTGGTAAAAAGCCAAAGTGATGGTTCACTTCTGATTAAGACAATTTCACCAGAACCTGAATCGATTAATTCTTCAATTATCAATATTTCTCAAGATGCAACTCCCATTCGCCTATATCAAGATCTAAAGTCTGCATACATTGAAGGAAATTGTAGAATTGTTGTTGTAAGTGGAGGAAGATTTACTCAACAAGCTAAAAATGCGATTATGAATTTTGTAAATGATTTTCATGGCTTGAAAATTACTGATCAAACCTTAAATTCTGTTTTCATTGAGGAAATCGAGAATTTCACCACCCACAAAATATCTTGGTTATTTGAAAATATCCTCTATTGTACCGCTGAACTTCTTCTAAATTCGATGGACAAAGAAGTTATGTGTAATACAGTGGGATTCAAAAAATCAGAAACAATAATCCATAGCATTAACAAGAATTTCCTTCAAATCCTCCATGCTTCAAATTTATCTCACAAGTTATCCTCAATGGCTTCAAATTCTCGGGCAGATTTAATACAATACTCTTATATTAGTATGAACCTTGATAAATTGGGAAGAATTATTGGAAATTTTATGAAGAACATTAAGCATTTGGATTCTCTAATGGAAATCGACTTGATTTTTAAGAAATGTGTCCCAATTATAAGTGTTATTTATCAAACAATTCAAGAAATCATTCAGAGCTTCAAAGAAGGAAAAATTATGTGTGAAATGGAGTCTTTTGGGAATAAAATCTCTTTAACCAAGTTAATTGACGATATTTTTATGGATCAACGACTTTCTATGGAAGCAACCAGAATTATAATGCGGATCATAGACAATCTCAATCAATTCATCAATATCGTAGAATTTATCCATTTATTTATCCATACATTATGAGTACTTAAAAAAAAGGTTGAAATCACTATGTCAATTACCTCTAATACTATTGAAACAGAAGAACTATCAGACAAATTGGAATGCATTTACCATATTTTGAATGCAAATTCTATCGCAGTTGTTGGAGCTTCAAAAAATCCAAATAAATGGGGTTATAATATCCTTAAAAACATGATATGTGCAGGGTATAAAGGCAAGATTTATCCTATCAATCCAAGAGAAAAAATTATTCAAGGATTGAAGGTCTATAAATCCATTCTTGATGTCCCCGGAGAATTGGATCTGATGATAATCGCAGTTCCTCCAAAGTTTATTCCAGCAATAATCAAGGAAGGTATACAAAAAAAAGTTGCTGGAGTAGCAATAGTGACCTCTGGCTATCGAGAAGTAGGTAATATTGAAAGAGAAATGGAATTGAAAAAATTAATTGAAGGAACAAAATTGCACATTTTGGGTCCAAATATTCAAGGTCTTGGAACCCCATCAATTAATCTCTGTGCTCAACCTTCTCCACTTATCACTAAGAAAGGTCCAATTGCGGTAATCTCCCAAAGTGGCTCAATTACATCAACCATAACCCAATGGGCTCAAGATGAAAATATTGGGATTTCGGGATTTGTTAATCTTGGGAATCAAATTGATCTCTGTGAATCCGATTTCCTCAGATATTTTGGTGAACATATTGAAACTAAAGTTATCTCCCTCTATATTGAAGGTGCAAAAAATGGGAAGCATTTTTTCAATGCGCTCCGTGAAGTTTGTCAAAAAAAACCTGTGGTTGTGCTAAAACCAGGTCGAACAACTCGTGGTGTAGAAACTGCCAGTTCTCATACTGCCTCTATTGCTGGGAGTGATAAAGTCTTTAATGGAGCCTTATTGCAATGTGGTGCGATTCGGGCCTACGGGATCACTGATTTTTATGATTACACAAAAGTGTTCGCCACTCAGCCCTTGGTTGAGGGAAATCGGGTGTTTATCATTACCAGTTCTGGGGGTGTTGCTTCTTTACTTATTGACTATCTTGTTGAAAAAGGTGTGGATATTCCTGAATTGACCCCAGAACAATCAGAACGAATGCAAAAAGCCATATCTATTCCAGGTGTCAGAATTGCTAATCCTTGTGATTTTCCCGCTTTTCAAGGGAGTGATTATGCACCACTCATAAAATTACTTGCAGAAATTGATGGCGAAGAAGATCTCACCGATCTCTTTATATTTAATGTAGCGGATTCCTGTCCTGGGCTGGAACATGAGATTTTAAAGTTCTCCAAATTGACTTCAAAGCCTATTGTTGTAAATTATCAAGGTGGAGGTGAAGATGAAAAAATTGGAGCGGAATTCCTTAATAAAAATGGAATACCAATTTATCCTGTCGCTGAAAGAGCCGCAAACAGTGTTGGGGCTTTAATCAAATACTCTCAATTTAGAAAAT
>CAYRPF010000039.1:0-14400 GCA_964426185.1 uncultured archaeon
CAGCCAATAAATGGAATGTTGGCGTGATGTTAGAGTCTCGTAATTCATCAAATAGAGCAATGTCGCTTGCATCTAAGCGGGCACGTTTGTATTTATCAAAATTGGTAATAAGAATATCAAGTTTACCAAATTCCGAGACAATATTCTCCACTAAAGTCAAAGCAGGATTATCTTTCCAAATTACTTTGGTTTTATTCCTGCCTCGATCATCAACATATTCCTCCGTTTCATATTCACGGTCTTTCATCAAATCGCATTCATATGCTTTAGCTGATCCTCCCACAGCGGTAGCACAAGCTTGTGATACCGCAAAATCAAGATCCACCAAACATACTTGAGCACCCTCGGCTTGCAATTGTCGGGCAATTTCTCCTCCTAAACCAATTTTAAAACTATCACCCTTCAATTTTCCAAGATTTCCGCCGATTAGGGCAATCTTTCCATCAAATTTCCCCATAATAATCACATTGTATGAATTTTTACTATTTAGATAAAAAAAAACTTAATTTCCTACCATATCCCAATTAGGCAATTAGGCATCTGGGTTTTCAATAATGGTAGTAACGCCTTGACCGCTTCCACAGCACAAGGTCGCAACTCCATATCGAGCCTTCTTTTCCTTCAGTATTCGAGCCAAAGTTCCAGGGAGACGAACACCGCTAGCACCAAGAGGATGACCAATAGCAATAGCCCCTCCTTTAACATTCACTTTCTCTCTCGGAATGTTAAAGTGATGCATAGCATTCAAAACCACCACCGCAAAGGCTTCATTGATTTCCCAATAATCAATATCATCTACAGTTAAACCGGCTCTTTTTAAAGCAATTTCAGTTGCGGGCACAGGACCACGACCCATTACGGATGGATCAACTCCAGCCCAACCCATGGATATAATTTTTGCCATTGGTTCCAACTCATACTTTTTAACTGCTTCTTCTGAAGCCAGCATCATAGTGGCGGCTCCAGCATTCAAAGGAGAAGAATTACCTGGTGTGATTACTCCTTTCTTTGTGCCAAAACGCTCTTTATATTCTTTTCGGCTGAATCGTTTGTGTTTATATCCTCCCATAAATCCAGGAGTGCTAACGGCCGGTAAACTCAAAGTTTTTTCCAGAGTGACCCCTTTTCGGATAGCTAAATCATGATCTACCAACCACTTCTCTTCTAAATCTCCTTCTTTGTGTCCCATCACGGGAACTATTTCTCCTTTGAAATAACCTTCTTCTAGGGCTTTTGAAGCCCATTCATGGCTAAGAACCCCAAATTTTGCCATATCTTCAATGCTGATGTGATCACATTCATATTCAAATAATTTTTGGGCAGTTTGTACCATACTCATCCCAGTCATGATATCAATGTCACTGCGATACCAAAATCCATCCTCATCGTTGATGATAAGATGTTTTGGAGCAACCATATTTTTCTGTAAGGTTGGATCCATCGGTTCCATAAACATATGCTCGGCGCCAGATGCAACAAACAGATCATTATCTCCGGTTTGAATGGAAAGGATCCCATGATGCATCGCAGACATGGCAGAACCACATGCACGATCGAAGAACAAAGAAGGAACACTTGCCGGCATATTTCCTGAAAACCATGCATTACGGCCAGCATAAGGCCAGTTTGTTCCAACTGGGAATGAACAACCATAACCGAATTCAGAAACATCTTCGGGTTTAACTTTATCTTTCATTCTTTCTTCGAACATATTTCGCAGAGTGAACCCAACCAATTGATCGGCTCGGATTTCGCTGAAAGCGCTCCTTTCCCGACTTTTTGGTCGAGAACGAGAAAATGGGGTTCGGACATAATCAACCATATAGACATTATTTAATTTGACCATACATATTTCACTTTTTCAATAGTTTACTAAGTTTCATTATTTCCTTCAAAATCTCTAAATTGAGCCGAATTTTTCACCCAACCCAATTTTGATTCGGTGAAGAAAGAATTCATTGTAATGATTAAAAAAGCTTTTTTCAAAATTTTTCATGAAATTACAAAGAAAAATGAAAAGATGTAACGAAAAAAACGGGAAAAAATTGGGATAGCTGAAGCAAATATTAAGATTTTTTTTCATTTTCTTGCAATTTTCGATGCAAAATTTTTCCAATTGCATTCTTGGGTAATTCTTGAATAATTTCTATATACTTCAGAATTTTCCAACTTGTTATATTCGATTTACTCTTTCGAGTAATTTTTATCTGGAATGATCCAAGCTTTCACCGCACAACTCACAATTCGTCCGTCTTCACCCATATATCCAATATCTCCAGTCAACAACCACTGTATTCCATCCCGGTATTTAATAGAAGTATTTCACTACTTAATACTTCTGGATAAATAACTTAATAATCGTTTGCAATTATTTTTCAAGAATGGAACTTTTTAGTTAATATTGAACCAAACATGCCCCTTAAAGGAGTACTCTTTGATCTGGATGGAACTTTGATTGATTTTCAAATTGATTATCAACAATGTCGCAAACAAACCATCGAAGTTTTAGTTGAATCTGGTTACCCACCTAATTTTTTAAACATGAATTCTTTTGTGTTGAAAATGGTTCAAGACGCCTCCAATTACTTCATATCTAAACTTGGCTATTCTCCTCAACGAGTGTTTGAAATTCGGAAAAAAATTGATTCTTTAGTAGCCCAAGAAGAATTAAAAGCAGCTCAAAAAGCACATTTAATTCCAGGAATGCAGACTGTATTGGAATTTCTGAATTCCAAGGAGATTAAAATAGGTATTATCACCTTAAATACCACTGAAAATGCCAAAATATCCCTACAGAATGCAAAAATTATCCAATACTTCGAACGTGATTCAATCATTGTTGGGAGAGATCGTACGGACAGATTAAAGCCGGATCCAAGTCATGCTTCAGAATTTTTGCGCATTTTTAACCTGAAACCATCAGAGGTTTGTATAATTGGAGATCACCCCTCTGATATTGAGACAGCAAATCACCTTAATGCTAGATCCATAGCAGTGATCTCTGAAAAACACCCTAAGGAAGAGTTTGACACTCCTTTTTACATTTATCAAAGCAAACCTATACCTAAATTGCTAAATATATTGAAAGATTTTATAGAAAATTAAAAATAAATTAATAATAATCATCTAATATTCATTTTTTTGAGAAAAAATTGGGTGATTTCCCATGAAATTCTTCTATATTGTGTGTGATCTCTCTTCTCTATGCTTTTTTCTAAACAATTAAGGTAGGGTTGTAGAATATGCTCTTCTGAAAGCATAAGATTCTATCTTTAAAAAATATTTAAAATCAGATTTTTTTGCACTTAGCTTTATAAAAGAGAACATATTAATGGGTAAAATTACTACTTTTTCCTAAGGATTAATTATCTATACTAAATTTAAAACAAGTTCATAGGGAGAATTGAGAAATGGTTAATGTATTTCGGTTAAATATACTTATTGGTTCAATTTTAAAATCACTTTCAGATAAACTTTACGGTGTTTTAATTTTAAGCCCAACGCATGAAAAAATAACGTCTATGTTTCAAACAGATATGGACGAATCTTTGAAAGAAAATTTGGAGGAATTAATGGAAACAAAAACAGTGCAAGAATCCGTCAATTTTGAATCCCGAAAGGTAGGAGTCTATACATTTTCAACTCAATACGGTCGGATAATATATTCGGAAGCAGGAGCTGAAGCATTACTTGTATTTTTATGCCCTTTAGAAGCAAATGTAATTGAAATTTTTCCATATATTTTCCTCTGTGCAGAAAAAGTAGCTCGGATTAACACAGGAAAAGAAGTAAGTATGGTCATTCCAGAATTCGCTTTATCTTCAGAAATTGCACCAGAAGGTGAAGCACAGCACATGATTCATTTGGAAAAAGGAAGGTTTTCAATGAAAGTAATTTTAGGTGGAGATGCTTTCGTTGGAAAGACAACCTTAGTGGAAAATTTCGTTAATGATAAATTGACTGATGATTATAAAAGCACCATTGGTGTCAATATAATGACCAAACACATGGATTTTCCCATGTGGGATATCAGTGTAGATTTTTCCATTTTTGATATGGGTGGACAAACTATTTTTAAGCCAGTCAGAAACTCGTATTACGCTGGAGCCAAAGCAGGTTTCTTAGTATTTGATGTAACACGTCGTGAGAGTTTCGAAAACATTAAAGAATGGTATGAAGAAGCAACAACAGCAGTTCCAGATATTACCTTGATACTAATCGGAAACAAAATAGATTTAATTAATGATAGGAAAATAAGCGCAGAAGAAGGTCAAGCCTTAGCAGAAAAATATGGAATAAAATATATTGAAACTTGTGCTTTGAATAAAGACATAGTCGATGAAGCATTTCGAACTTTAGGTTTTACCTTCATTCTACGCCATAATCCAGTTAAACTTAGAAAAGAATAATTTCTTAGAAAATAATTTTTTACATTTCAGTCAAAGTTTTACTCACATAAGGACCATCTGTTCTATAACCAAGCCGATAGAAATACTCTTTCACGCCGATTCCTGCAATGACCAATATTTTTTGGACACCATGATCGCGTGCAATTTCTTCTGCTTTTTTCATGAGTTTTTTACCAAAACCCCTATGTTGAATTTGGTTTGCGTGGGGTTCTTTATTGTACTGTACGATTTCTCCCACAACTCTAATTTCTCTAACAATGGCAGATTTCTGTGCAGTTATTTCGGGTCGATGAGAATTTCTTGAAGGAAAACGGAGTCGTAAATAACCTATCAAAATTGTTCTGGAAGGATTTTCAAAAGAAAAGAAATGCTCTTCCCCTCCCGAAGCTTCGTAAATATTGTGGAAAAATTGAATATCACTCAAATCAACCGGATTACTTACAGTTCCAGCCGATAAAGATTGAAATCCTTCTTCTCGGCATCTAATACATTTACAGTGCATCCCATGGGAAGCCATATATCGCTGAACATTTTGCCGAAGATTACTGTGCTTCACTCCGTCAACAATCAAGTCCATTGGGATGTCTCTTTGAATCCGTTGAATTCGTACGTAATATGGTATATTATTTTTCAAATTTGCAATTACAGAAACAATTTTAGACTCAGAATAAGGTTGATATTGACCTAGTTGATATAATTTATACAATTCTGTTCCAGCTATTACCAATGTAGGATATATTTTGAGCATATCTGGTCTAAAATTTGGATTTTCAAACAATTCTTGAAATACTTCTTTATCCATTTTAGGAGAACTCAAAGGTAAATTGGGCATCATATGGCAGTTAACTTTAATTCCGCTATCTTTTGCTACTTGTATGGCACGAATGCTGTCTTCAACGGTATGATTTCTATGAACATATGCTAAAATTTCTGGACGGGTGGTTTGAACTCCTATTTCTATTCGAGTTATACCCAATTCCAACAATCGATCGATGTGCTCTTCAAAACAATAATCTGGACGGGTTTCAAATGTGATCCCAATTAAGCGCGTTTGGGCAGATTCCAATAACTTTTTTGCGGTTTCAAGATCAGGGGTGCGTTGGTGATGATTGTAATCTGGAGCACGAAAATTCAAGATGGCATCGAAGCATCCATGCATAAATTTGTTTTGATAAGATATTGGAGCATACAGAAAAGTACCACCCATAATAATTAATTCAATTTTATCAACTTGATGCCCAATTTGCTGTAAATCAATCAAACGATGCAATGTTTGCTCATAAGAATCATAATGATACATTGTTGAGCGCATAGCAGCCGGTTCCCGACCTGTATAAGATTGGGCCACTTTTTGGTTAGGTTGAGAATCAGTACCTGGGCAAAAAATACATTCACCAGGGCAGCTTTTAGATCCTTCGGGGTTTGGAGCAGTCATAACCGCCACAATTGAAACTCCTGAAAGAGTTCGGGTTAACCGTCGGCGTAAAATATGACGTAATTTAATTTGTTCTTCTTCTGTGGCATAATTTAAAATTTGAGAATTTCGAATCACTGAAGGGAAATGGTATTTTTTCCCTATTTGGCATTTTATAGCAGTGAGTTGCTTTTTTGTAGTTTTTGGATGTTTTAATAAATATGTAATTATTTCTCTGGCCGTTTTTGCGGTAATATTCTCAAGATTAGTCAAGTTAGCTACGGAATTCATGTGTTTTCATCCAAAAAGAAGATAATATATAAAAGTAAACATCAAATTTCTTTTTTATCCTTATTGATCATGCATCTAAAGGACGTTTTCGCCCCCCAAAAATGGCAATTTCATATATTTTAAAGAACAAATCCACATCTACAAATCCTAACTCTTTCAGCCATTGAACTTGTAAATCGACTGGAGCTAATATGTTCGATTGCTTTAAGGGCTTGAAGTAATACTTTTTGGCAACTTCTTCCCGAGAAATTTGGGGATCTTGCTGACGGTGAAAAGAATAAATGCTGTCGATATACATTTCATTATTCAGCTCAACACTCAGTGGAGAAGCTGATTCAACCCTTTCCAAATTCAAAAATATACCATTAGGTGCTAAAAGATCATAAATATCTCCATAAATTTCCTTTTTCCGCCTGTGAGTTAAGTGATGAATGGCTAAACCTGAGACGATCACATCATAAGGTGCATATTGAAGTAATTCATCGACCCAATCGGATTCTTGCATATCATGTTTATGAAAATGCACTCGAGAATTGGACTCTTGAAAAGAAAATTCAGAAATTTCTTGTTTTACCGAATCTAACATCGTAGTCGAAAGATCGGAGAAGGTTACTGAAGCAGATGGATATTGCTTCCAAAGAGTTCTTCCTAATATTCCATCTCCACATCCCACATCAAGAATTGATTTAACCTCAGAATGAATATTCCTCACAATTTGTAGAATAATTTGAAGTTGTTCTCTTGCAAATGGAATTGCTGCACGACTTCCCTTCAAATAATCACGAGCAACTGAAGAATTCGCCCAAACATTTTGATTAGACATTAGTATCACTTCTTTTTATATATTTAAGGGTTTACCTGCGAAGTCTCTATGAATTCGCCCAAAGTCAGTGCACGGCTGCAGTTGTTCGGCTGTAAAGACTGGCCCATCCCTGCAGACTAATAAACCGGTGGGATCTAGGGCACATAATCCACAAATCCCAAAACCACACCGCATCATTCGTTCAAGGCTAACTTGAACTGGAATTTTATAATTTATTCCAAGATCAACAATTTTTTTCAACATCAATTCGGGTCCGCAAGCATAAATTGTGATGGGAGAAACTTGGGGTTTTCCATCTTTCAACCCCAAATCGTTCAATAATACCTCTTTGAGTTTTTCTGTGGTAAAACCATGAAATCCACGAGATCCATCATCGGTGCAGAGATGTATATCAACTTTTTGTGGTAAAATCTTGCTAATTGCATCTTCAAAAAGTAACTCTTCTGCGGTTCTTGCCCCAATAATACAGATAATTTTGCTATTTGTTTCTTTTCCACTTTTGAAAATATCATGAAAAGCATAAAATATGGACAAAACTGATGCCATTCCAATTCCACCCCCAACAATCACGGCGGTGCCAGGATTCACTTCATATCCATTACCGTAAGGTCCGCGAATTCCGATAATATCTCCTATTTGAAGTTGAAAAAGTCGTATTGTAGCATCCCCAACTTTAGCAACTGAAATGGCAATTCGGCCATCTTCAAAATAACGAGCTACTGACATAGGAATTTCATCCAATCCTGGAATCCAAACCATCACGAATTGTCCAGGTTTATAGTGAATTTTCTCTGGAATTGGATTATACATTACAATAAAAGTTTTTACTGTGGGTGATTCTGATTGAATATCCAATATCGGCGTGGAAAAGGGTTTATTCAACCGATAATCTTTGTTGGGCGTTATGGGCATTCTTTTGGTTTCACCTCGAGTTCGGATGTGTAGTTGTGGGCATTTCCTCTTAAATCTGAGAGATGGAAAACATTTTTGGATTGTAAAAATTGCAATAAACCATTTTTTATTTCTGAAATAATTTGATCTCCCATAAAGAAAGCAGATCCAATTTGTACGGCAGTAGCTCCTGCATAAATATATTCTAAAACATCTTTCCACTCAAAAATACCTCCAACACCGATTAAGGGAATTGATATATGAGAATAAAGCTCGTAAATCACTCTAACACCAATTGATTTAATGGCTTTACCTGAAACGCCCCCTATGCCGTGGGAAAGTAAAGGTCTGCCAGTTTGATAATCTAAAGCTAAACCACGTAAAGTATTTATTGCAACAAGAGCGTCAGCACCCGCATTTTCTGCTGCTTTGGCAATTGGTACAACATTTGCGATATTGGGTGTTAATTTTGCAAATATCGGAATAGAAACGGACTTTTTTACGGCTTTGGTAAACTCAATTGTTAATTCTTCGGAAAGCGCAATTGAAGCTACTTCTGCGTGAGGACATGAAATATTAATCTCGACTGCATCAGCTCCGGCCTCTTCTGCTTTTTTCGCAGTTTCAGCATATCCTTCCGGACCGTCTCCAAAAACGCTGACAACTATTGGGATTCTGGTTTTTTGTTTATATTCTTGAATTTCTTGCACCATTTGATCAATTCCAGGGTTCGCCAATCCAACCGAATTAAGAAAAGTTCCTTCCCCAATTTCAATAATACTGGGATTGCTATAACCTGGTCGAACACGAGGACCAACTGTTTTTGTGGTAATACCTCCTATTCCAGCATCGGCTAAGCGAAGCATTGAACCCGGAGTAACTCCCAAAATACCGGAGGCCAATAAAATTGGATTTGGAAAATGAATTCCGGCAATTTGACAAGATAAGGGATTATTCATTTCATTTAAAAAAAAGTTTATCGGACTAAAAAGTTTGGGATTTTAAGTAAGAAAAAACAAAAATTTTTTGCTCTGCCATTACAATTATAATAGACTGCGATGAGAGCCCTTTTAATTCCTACCGTATATGGAATAATTGCCTTCGATAACAAAAATTCGCCCATAACTTACGCATTTGATCAATTATCTATTACCGAATTAGCGAACCAATACAAATCATTATTTGATGGCATTTTAACTAAAGAACTTAGCCAATTTCTGGATGAATTGCAGAAACTTGGTATAAATGAAATAATCATAGAACATCCAGAATTGAAAACTGCTATCGATAAAGCTAATTCATTGTCTACGGTGGTGGTCACCGATGATGTTCGATTTCGCAAAATATATGAAAGTTTACGAACAGTTTTCCAAGAAATTCATCTATCTACTACTTCAAAAAAGTTAAAAGAGCGAACGAAGATACTTTCCGAATTTGTTATCCGGAACCAAATTTCTCAAACCGCAACCCAAAAAGATTTCTTGGTAAAGCAAGCAGTCGATACAATCATTGAATTGGATAAATCAGTCAATTTTCTCTCAACTCGTCTAAGGGAATGGTATGGGCTTCACTTTCCTGAATTAACAGATAAGTTAATTGAAGATAATCATAAATTTGCCCTTTTCGTTTCAAAAATCGGAAATCGGGATAGTTGCACTTCAGCAAACTTAGAAAAAGTATTAAAAGCCCCACCGTCATATATTGAAGAATTTGAATTGAAAGCTAAACGTTCTATGGGGGGAGATCTAAGGGAAATTGATTTCAAACCGATCAAACAATTGGCAGATCACATACTCTCGCTTTCTGAATACCGGAAAGAAGTTGAAAATTACCTTACATCCACTTTAGATGAAGTAGCACCCAATTTGAAGGCGGTATTGGGAGCACAAATCACCGGAAAATTGATTGCAGCAGCTGGAAGCTTAGAACATTTAGCTCATATGTCTTCCAGCACATTACAAATGCTTGGTGCGGAGAAGGCACTTTTTAAGGCAATGAGATCAGGAGGTAAAACCCCAAAATATGGTTTAATCTTTCAATGGAACAAAATCCGAACAGAAAAATCCCATTTACGCGGGAAAGTGGCACGAATGGTGGCAGGTAAGGTAAGCATTTTAGCAAAAGTAGATTACTATCATGGTGAATTTATTGGGGATTCAATTAAAGCGCAAATTGATAAAAAAATACAGCTCCTACAGAAGCAATTTCCGCGAGCGCCAAAGAAGAAAAAAGGATCGCTTCCTAAGAAGAAATCTTCACATTATAAAAAAAAATATCAAGGTCAAAGAAAAAGAACCTATTCAAAAACTCATAAACAAAAAAGGAGGAGATCTTAATGGCAGCAATTAGACGACATCCAAAATTTGATGGTGTATACATAAGCGGTCCAAATGACAACTTCCGATTATTCACTCAGAATTTAGATTTAAACAGAACTATTTACGGTGAAAAACTAATAGAAGAAAAAGGTGTTCAATATCGCGAATGGAATCCATATCGTTCAAAATTAGGTGCCAGCATTCGAGCAAATGCCCGAAAAATTTTTATTGACCGAAATTCTCGCTTATTATACTTAGGCGCTTCAAGCGGAACTACTGTTAGTCATTGTTCTGATATTTTAAGTCAAGGGATTGTTTATGCTGTTGAATTTTCCCCTCGATCTTTGCGAGAATTAGTTCAGAATTGTGCCGATCGACCTAATGTTATTCCTATTTTGGCTGACGCAAATCACCCATATGAATATGCCCCATATATTTCAGATAGAATTGATGTAATTTTTCAAGATATTGCTCAACCTAATCAGACAGAAATTCTGATAAAAAATGTCTATCGTTATTTAGAACCGCAAAAGGGGAAATTCATATATACAATTAAACCAAGGAGTATTGATACAACTGCAAATCCGACCGAGATTTTTGAAGGGGAAATTCGAAAATTGGAAGCAGCAGGTATGCAAATCATGGATAATGTTTCAATTGACAGATATCAAACAGATCATATTGTGTTATTTGGTCGATATCTCAATCCCCCAAAAAGCGAAAGTTAGGTAAAATCAGATAATTTTTTTTGAGTTCGTTCTAAGTTAACTTTTTTTTGGATATCTTCTGCGGTTTTCCACCAAGTTCGCACGATCGGAGGGAATTTTAAATGAGTTTTATAATATTTGTAAAGAAATCTCTGGGTTGTCGGATCACTTGGATACCCTGAACCAATTTCACCATAAATTTCCTTATATCTTTGGATTTCAAGGTCTCGAGCAGTTTTTGCTAAAATAGAGCCAGCACCAACAATCCTAAATATAGAGTCTCCATGGTGTTTTGATACCACCTTTTTGGGCTTAAACGACAGCATGGAACCAATAGTTTGACCAAAGCGATCTTCTTTTGTATCACATGCATCTAAAAAGATTTTATCTGGATGAGGCTTGAGAGAATTTAAGACTTCGGCAAAGAATCTTTCTTCCATTTGATTTAGAGTAAGATGGTTTTGATAATGCAGTTTATTTATTTGTTCGGGTGTTAAAATATAAATTTCAAAGTTATCGCAAGTTTCTTTAATCTTTTCTGCTATAATTTCCCTTTTTCTCGGAGATAAGGTTTTAGAGTCATCTACGCCGATTTGATCTAAGTAGTGAATTTTTTCTTCTGAATAAACTACACATCCGATGACTAAGGGGCCAATAACTGGACCTCTACCTGCTTCATCAACACCGGCAATTCTCATATTATTCAAAATAGTAAGCAGCAAAAATGTTAAATAATTATCGATAAACCCTTTTTTTTATTTTTTTATGAAATTGTTCAGGATTCTCTAATTCTCGCAGTTCTTTTGGAAAAATATAAGGAATGCGGTATTCTTTAATCTGATCGATATCTAGAAGTTCATCGTTAACAATAATGACACCATCAGCTTGAAGAACTGAAATATTAGGAAAGAATCGACTTTTAAATTCCAATATGGCTTTATCTTCATTAGGGTCTATTTTAGTCCCACCCACAAGTTTATAGTCAATCGGAGTATTTTCTTCTTCGGGTTCATCATAGATAAATAGATCATAAGGAGATGTACGCGTCCAGTAAACTTTCAATCCTGTATCTGATACAATTTCATTGATTTCTTTCATAAACTCTTGGGTTTTTTTTGTAATTCGACGCTGTAAATTTTCTTTTAACTTAAATGACGAAATGGTATCTTGCAAGATATCGAAAAAATCTAACGGTAAAACTACCGATTCACCTAAAATATTTTTTAATTTTTCAGCATGTTCATGAGAAGCACGCATTCTACCTTTTTCATACGATCCGATCGCTTTTGATGATAAATCCATTTGTTCTGCTAGTTTTTTTTGAGTTATCTGTTTATCGGAACGCAAACGAACAATTTTATCCCCATCTATATTATAGAAAAAACCCCCTTTTTTGGCAATTGCCATTGGAAGTATTGGATTTTGGATTACTTGGGTAAAAGTGGGTAAATTGACAGAGATAAGGTTGTCCCTTAAGTAAATAATGCCGTCGATAAGATTGTTTCGACGGTTTTTTACTCCAATTAGTAATGGCAGTGCATGAATAAGATGACTTACGATTTTTAATTCATTTAAATAATAACTTCGTATATTGTCGATGTTTTCTACAATTTTAATAACTAAACTGGGTGTTTTTCCAGAAATATGCCGAGCTATAAGTTCAAAACATAAATCCAACTTTTCGGGATATTCTATAACATGGTAATTTGAATTTATCAACACTTGAACTGTATGTACGACGATTTCCTCACAAAAACTCATTATCAACACCTGATACCATAATAATATGCTACTATAATATAAAAGTAAATTTCAGAATAAAAAAATTCGTTAAAAATTGTCATAAATTACCGATGAATCTTAGCGAGATCAATTCCATAATCATAATTCACAAAAACTTGGGCCATTTTTAATCCTTTTTCAGTAAAATAAAGGTGTTTGTGTTTTCCTACTTTCTTTACTTTGATAAAACCCCAGTTTTTTTCCAATTTATCTACAATACTACGGCTCAACTGCATGTATTGGCTTGAATTTTCTTTACGTGGTTCTTCATTTCTCTTAACTTTCATAATTTTATAAATTTCGTATACATAATGGAACAATTCTCTCAATTCTACAAAATCTTGGATGTGTCCAAACTTGTCTGGCATTTGTTTCAATTTATAGAGTATTTGAATACTTTGAATCAAATGTGTTTTTGGGTGTTTAAATTCAAATTTTGGTGGTTTTGCTACTTTTATCGTGCCTTGGTGCATAGCTTCAGCTGCTGGATTATAATCATCACTGTAGGGATAAATTATTTGGGTATTTTCCCACAAGCGGTGGGCATCCATATTTGCGATAGCCACCATTTTACTTCCTGTACCAAGATTTATCTTGAAAATTACTTCATGATCTGGATGAGATTTCTTTTCATTACTGAATATTTGAGCTAAATTGGCGATTAATTCATAATAATCTAAATAATTGACTCCAATCTCATGTAATTCGCAATTAGGGAGTTTTTCTTTAATGTATTTAATATTATCTTGTTTATGCGTAAGATTGATGTCTAACCTTTTTCCATCATCAAAAAACATATAGTACACTGCATCCGGTCGCTGCCGAATAATTGGATCTGTAATACGATGATGCTCTCGGCTATTATAAGTTATATGAACTTTCCAATGTGGAGGATTTTTTTTTTTGAGGGGTTTTTTACTCACAAGAACCACTTCGTTCTCTTTAATTACATACTTCTTATTGTCGAACTTAAAATTTTCTTAAAATTTCCATGATGATAGTTTTAATCCAGGAAAAAAATTTTGATTAGATTGTTGAGAAACAAATTGGATGATGAGAGAAGAAGGAAAATAATTTTTAGCTAAGTTACAAATGTCTGCTTCGTTATCAATTAATCCAACAACATGATCTCGCGAATTAGAAGCCAATTCTTGGAAGAAAAATTGTTTGAAGATAAGATCTGTTTGAGCAAAATGCTTTTTCAAGATCAAATCAAAGGAAATTTGGGTTAATTGCGGAATATGTGTGAGTAAAAAATCTTTCGTCATCTTCTCCATAGTATCTTTATATCTACCAGTCAAAAATTGCAAATGAAAAGAATGGAAGTCCGCCCATCGAATGAAATCATCCACTCCTGGATAGATTTTATCATACACCAAATACTTAGGAGATAAAAATTCTCTAAGAAAAATTTGTTGAATTTCTTTAAATTTTTCTTTATTTGAGATAAGAGGAGATAATAATGAAAGAATTGAATAAGGTCGGAGTGGATTTAGCCATTTTTTCCGAATATTTTCCCTTTTTAGTGAAGGTATGATGGTTTCTATGTGGTTTTGGTAAATTTTATATTGCCGATGATGATTATCAATTAGGGTGCCATCTAGATCAAGAATCAATAGTGATTTTTCACAGGATGAAATAGTTTTTTTTATTTGCAAATAATTTGATAATAATTGAGTTTGAAGGGATTGCAAACTAATTTTAGTGGTCTTGAAGGTTTTTTGTCGATGATATATTCCATTTTCCATATATTCCATTTTCCATA
>CAYRPF010000039.1:14500-28720 GCA_964426185.1 uncultured archaeon
ATATATTCCATTTTCCATATATTCCATTTTCCATAAGAAATTCAATTTCCTATGGAATATAACAGTATAAAATATATTAATACCAAGAAGTTAGCATAATAAATAGAATCTAAAAGAAATTCAGCCAAAACTTCCATTCTTTTTAAATTCTTCAATTTCTATATCCGAAAATCCGATTCTCTTTAATATTGAGACAGTATGTTCACCTTTAAGAGGTGCCGGTCCTGGAGGGCGTAAAGATAAAGATGAAAATCGAAATGGTAAGGAAAGATATGGAATCAAGCCTACATTTGGATCTTCAAACTCTTTAATTAAATTTTCTTCAATAATATGTGGATTCTGAATTGCATCCCTATAATTTTGAACGGGTGTCACACATGCATCAAAATTCTCGAAGATTTTTATCCATTCTTTTTGTGTTTTTGATTTGAATTTTTGAGAAATTATTGTAATAAGTTGTTGCTGGTATTCTTTGCTTCCATATTGATTTCCTTGAAATTCTTGTAATTCCAGCGCTTTGCATAATTGATTCCAGAATTTTTCTTCAATTGCAGCTACGGAAATAAATTTTCCATCCATAGTTTCATAAATTTGATAAAATGCATAATTTCCACTTAAAATATTTTTATCAGCAGATTCACCGGCAAATTCATGCATTAATGCCACAGGATTTATTGAAAAACAAGCATCCAAGATAGATATATCTATATACTCCCCCTTTTTCTTAAAACTAGTCATTTGACTAAAAAGAGCACTAAGAATCGCAATCGTGGCATAAAAACTTCCACTGATATCCGCCATTTGAAATCCAGGGACTATTGGTCTGCAACCATCACTATTGAGATTTAGATTACCTGATAGTGCAAGATAGTTTAAGTCATGTCCCGCCTTGCTTGAAAGAGGCCCATTTTGACCATAGCCACTTAAAGAACAATAAATTAAGGAAGGATTTTTCTTTTTAAGTGTTGAATAATCGATACCGAGAGATTTTACCTTCCCTGGACGAAATCCTTCGATTATTACATTAGCTTTAGCAGCCAATCGAAAGAAAATTTTTCGAGCAGCTTCTTTTTTTAAATCTAACACAACTGATTTCTTATTTCGCATTAAAATGGTGCTTAAAACAGATTTTTTAATTTCTCCTTTGGAAAAATAGGGGGGAAAAGAATTGTAAGGAAATTTAGGATCTTCTATTCTGATAATTTCAGCTCCTAAATCGCCTAAAAGCATGGTACAAAAGGGACCTGGGAGAAAACGAGTCAAATCTAAAACGATAATACCCTTTAATGGGAGATTCATATTTTAAGATGAGCTGTTTGGTTATAAAATTCTTTTTATTATTTATTTACGTTAACTTCATTCATAATCACAAATTTGAAATTACGCTCCATCTTATTTTCCATATGGAAAATCCATCAAATATGAAATTTACCCCTCAAGAACAACAAGAAATTCTTCGCTTTCAGCAAATCCAAAAGCAATTAGAAATGTTTACTCAACAACTTACCACCATGGAGCTACAAGCCAAAGATATGGAACAAGCCCTAATCGAATTGGAAAAAGCTGAAGATGATGCAACTATTTTCAAAGCTGTAGGAGGATTATTTATTAAAAAAAGCAAATCAGATTTGTTAAAATCCACCAAAGAAGCTAAAGAAAGTTTAGAATTGAGAATAAAATCACTAAAAACTAATAAAGCGCGCATTGAATCTCAATTTGAAGAAAAGCGTAAGAAAATTGAAGAAATATTAAAATCACAAGGATATTCTCAGTAAAAAACTAGGTTTTGATGATCATGGATTATTTTGCGGATTTTTTTCAACATAAAGGTTTTTTAGACAATTTTTTTTTAATGTTGGATTCTGTTTCCTCCGCAACCATTACCACACATGTTAACGCTGATCCAGATGCTCTCGCTTCAGCTTTAGGACTAAGAGGGTTAATCGCTCAATTACGCCCTTCTTTTTCTGTAACAGTGGTAATCCCAAAAATGAATTCTACAGCAAAAAATATTTATCGATATTTTAATTTTGATTCTTCTCTCAGCCAAGTTGAAAATGTTTGGCCAGAAAAGATTGATATTCTCATCATGGTTGATACTTCAGATTATGTTATGACTGGCGCACCATATACACTTTCAGAAAAAGGAAAAATTAACAATGTTGATAAAATTGTAGCAATTGATCATCACATTATTGGAAAATATTTGGAGTTTTCTTTAAATGCGAGCCATATTCTTGCAGATTACTCTTCAGCAACCGAGATCATAATTGAATTTTATCGCACACTTCAATTAGAACCAGATATAAACATTGCTAAATTTCTTCTTGCTGGTATTATTACAGATACCGGTCATTTTAAATATGCAAATTCCCGAACCTTAGATAATGCAAAATTTTTACTAGATCGAAATTTGAAGATTACAGAAATTAATGACGCACTATATCAGCAAATGGCACGATCTGAAAAAATAGCTCGGTTAAAGGCAGCAATGCGAATTACTCAATTACATTATATTAAAGACTTAATTGTGGCCATCAGTCATGTAAGCAGTTATGAAGCATCTGCTTGTAAAGCTTTGCTCGAACTGGGAGCAGATATCGCACTCGTAGTAGCTTTCGATCGAAAAAGAAAAGAATTCCGCATTTCGGGTCGTACAAGAGAATATGTAATAAAAAAATTTAATTTTCATCTGGGAAAATTTATGAGACAGTTTGGCAGTCAATGGGCCGGATCAGGGGGAGGTCATGACGGTGCAGCAGGATGTTATGGTTTATTATTGGCTATAGAACCTAATCCAAAATTTCCCCATCAAAAGCCAAATAAACATGAATTCGATAATGTCTTTTTTCATCTGGTAGAGTCTAAACTCTTAAAATTGCTGCAGAACTTCTTAGAGTAACGATATTTATGACAGTGCAACCCATCGAATGTCAAGATTTTTCTTTTATGTACCATAAAAGTGAGTATTTAGCAGTAAAGCAGATAAATTTGTCAGTCGATAAGGGAAAATTTTATTTATTAGCAGGTCCAACTGGATCAGGTAAAACCACCCTAATTCGGGCGATAAACGGCTTAATCCCTCATTTTTATCATGGTCGATTCTTTGGATATGTTAAAATTGAAGGAAAAGATACTCTTGAAATGACACCAGCTAAGTTAGCATCATCAGTGGGAACTGTCTTTCAAAATCCGGAAAATCAACTCTTTTCCATGTCAGTAGAACGAGAATTAACTTTTTCATTAGAGAATTTAGGGTTTTCTCGAGAACAAATTAGTAAGCAAATAAACCATGCGATAAATCTGACCAAAATAGATTCCTTTTTAAAAAAATCTCCCTACGAATTAAGCGGGGGTGAACAACAACGTGTGGCAATTGCTTCTGTCTTGGCGCTGAACCCTGAAATTATCATTTTGGATGAACCATTATCAAATTTAGATTCGGCTACTGCTACCGAGATCTCCCAGTTATTAGAATCAATACAAAAACATGAAGGAAAAACCGTGATTTTGTCGGAACACCGCTTGGAATACTTGCTCGATGTTGTAGACAGTATCATCGTAATTCATCAAGGAAAAATTAAAACTATAGAACCTCCATCGGTGCTTCTTCAACAAGATTTACTTTATGACATTGGTATTGATTTACCCTTGCTGTATCAATGGTTTTATATTCAAATTAGAAAAATAGAGCATCTTAATGAAAATTCAACCTATAGGATTCCTTGTAATGAAAATGAACAACTCCAATGGTTGAAGAATTACTGTCACTCAAATTTAGACCAAAAATATCTTGTAAGGTCTTATTTCAATTCAGAAGAAACACCACTGATGAGGGAAGAGAACCGAGTGACTGAACCCATTTTAACTGTTCAAAATTTAAATTTTTCATACGAAATCGAAGGAAAAAAACTCAAAAAACATTCTTCGCACAAATTCCCATTCCGTTGGATTTCTAAGAAAAGAAATGAAAAAATGAAGAAATTCTTTCAAACTCTTGTTTTAAATGATATTAATGCCCAATTCTATCCCGGTGAGGTGGTAAGCCTGCTGGGAAAAAATGGTGCTGGAAAAAGCACATTTGTACGTTGCCTTACAAATCTTCTAAATTCTTATATGGGAAAAGTTATTTTAAAGGGTACAGATACCCAACAATTGCCATCTCATGAGATCACGCGTGTAATTGGTCTAATGTTTCAAAATCCAGATCATCAACTTTTTCTAAATAGTGTAGAAGCAGAATTAGAATTCTCTCTTAAGAATCTTAATTTAACACCAAAAGAGCAAGATCAAAGGATCTTTCAGACCTTAAATCAGCTAGATATTCAAAATCTTAGAAAATTTCCCCCATTTAGTGTATCGGGTGGTCAAAAGAAGAAAATCGCTCTGGCAACGATTCTCTGTCGAAATCCAGAAATATTAATATTCGATGAACCAACCATAGGCCAAGATGCTCAACAAAAACAAAAACTCTTAGAAATTATTCGCAAGGCACAGAGTGAACAAAAATTAATCATAATTATTTCTCATGATATTGAATTTATTTTACAAGTTTCTACCAGAATTCTAGTAATGGATCAAGGCAGAATTTTAGCAGATGATAAACCAACAAACATTTTTCATGATAAAGCTTTATTAAATAAATCCAATCTTCGTCAGTCAACCTTTATGCACTTATATGAAAAGCTACGTGCACAAATCCCAGATTTACCACCCGATATATTGTCAATAACCCAATTAGAGAGATATTTATCCAATGTCACTACAAATCATTAAAACATTTCATTATTTAAAGGAGCAAACAATATTTCATCGGTTAGATCCCCGTACAAAAGGGATTATGTTGGTAATATATGCAACTATCATATTTATTTTAGATGATCTTACACTTCTCTTGATTCTAACGGGATTGTTAATTATTGCACTGTTTTTAACCAAGTTTGCGGTACATATTTGGGAAGGTGTTAAGGCTATGTGGTTTATATATCTCCTCATTTTTGGGATAAACTGGTATGTCACTAATTTGAATTATTCACTCATCCTTATCTTGCGGTTTTTTAATTTCATGGCAATTTTTGGAGTTTTTTTCCGATCCACGCAACCTGAAGATCTGTCTCAGAGTCTAATTCAATTGCATGTTCCAAATAATTTTGCTTTTGCACTTTCTTTAGCTTTCCGATTCATCCCCACCATGGCTCAAGAGACTGAAAGAGTTATGGAAGCCCAAAAATCCAGGGGTCATCAATTTAATTCGGGGGGTTTATTCCAAAAAGCGCGCAATTTTTTTCCATTATTAATCCCGTTAATTATGAATTCCGTTCGACGTGCTTTTCATGTTGCTGAAGCCTTAGAAACCAGGGGATTTGGAGTGTTAAAGCGCCCTACTTTTTATCACGAATTAAAATGGAAAAAAGAAGATTGGATCGTTGTACTCAGTCTTTTACTACTTTCATCATCAGTGATAGCGCTTAAAATATGCGAAAAACAGCAAATTCTGACATTACCTTGGCAATAAAAATATAAATATTTGAAATTCGATTGCTAAAATACAGATATTATTTCATTTCGTTTCATTTACGAATTCTATGATTACCTGGAGGACGTTCAGATCAAGGAAAAAAATAAGCGGCTTTGGTTAGAAATAACGGGAATTTTCTTAATATTAGGTTCGGGTGTAAGCACTTTTTATTGGCTATACAATTCTCCAAATTCACCTCTCTCTCCTCCAGATAATATAGATTATAAATATGAAAATTTACTACCGCAAATTTGGGCACCACAACCACAAACAACCTATCATTGGAATAAAACCATATTGAGCTGGCAGATTCTTGTAAATTCCAGCCCGTACAGCTATATTTGCAACGTAAACGGTAAAGTCGAATACTTTGGAGTAAATATCTCATCTATCCAGTTAAATTTTACATTCGGCCCCTATTCAGCAGGAACTTATAACATTTCTCTTGAAATTATGGATTTTATGAATTTTACCAAAGAGAATAGCACTCAATTGACTGTACTTCAAGATATTGATTCAGATAACGATCAACTATTTGATCATCAAGAAATTAGTTATTATTTAACAAACCCTAATCTTAATGATACTGATGCAGATTTACTAACTGATGGAGAAGAAATTCTCAGATACTTCACAGATCCACTTCAAAACGATACCGATGAAGATTTATTATACGACGGCGCAGAGATTTTAACTTTTCATACAGATCCCTTACAAAATGATACTGATCAAGATGGGTTTTTAGATGGAGAAGAAATTTTTACTTATAGTACAAACCCCGCGGCAAATGATACAGATTCCGATGGTTGCGATGATTTTAGTGAAGTTAAATTCTTTGCGACTGATCCAACTATACTTGATTGTTCACCGCCTTACTGGGATGGAGGATTAGTTGATATTCAAGCCAATTTTCGACCAGGTGAACCAAAATTTATCCCATTCAGTGAAAAGCCAAAATCTTCTGAGAATATGTATTCGATTCCTCGTCTTCTTTATCTCTATCTTTGTGAACGTATACGGAACGATCGTGCTAATACTTCGATAAACGGAAGTAAATCAAATTTTTTTTATATTTCTGCATTACAACGGGTTTCACCAGTTCAAATATTGGTGATTGATGCATTTAACAGCACAGAATTGGAAGAACGGGTACATGGAAATACATGTGTAAATATTTTAGAAGAAACTTTAGAATCTATATTTGGAAGTAATAGTTTAAGCCGTAATTTTAGCATAATCAAATATTCTGTTGCAGAAAATAATCGTTCATGGGCTACTGCTTTTGAATATGCCATTGCTAAGGGAGTAGATGTCATTTCCTTATCACAAGTTTCCTCCTATGGTAGTATACCATTTTTTGATGAGATCTCACTATGTGTAAATAAGTATCAAATAATTTTTGTATCTGGAACTGGAAATGATAATCGTGGAGATCCGGTGATCAATGCGACCAATAATCTACGCTATCCGGCAACCCATCCAAATACTTTGGTAGTAGGAGGAGTGATTCTAAACTCTCAAGTGACTCCTTCCCGCTGGGAACGATGGAATGAAGGCATTGGAGCAGCAGGTTCTAATTGGGGACGGGCAAAAATTGTTTATAACAATACAGAATATTTCAGTGCGGTAGAATTAGTGGCAGATTGCCATAGTCGAATTGCCTTTTCTGATTATTACGGTGTCTCATGGGCGATTCCCCAAGTGGCAGCAATGGCAGCTTCTATTTTATTTCAAAATTTATTGCTTAAACCTGATGATGTTCGCGAATTGCTAATTACTTCAGCGATTCAAATTACACCTTCGCTATATACTTATGCAGAAGCACCATTTAATTTTGAGGGATGGTTTGAAGGATGGAATCCTGAAGTAGGATACGGCATGCCAAATATTGAAATGGCATTACAATTAGCGGCAACCACTTATTCTCCCTAGCTTTCCTTTACATATCATCCTTATCCAATACAAGGTTTATCTAACTTGCTGAAGCTCATTTTTCCACCTTTTAATTTCTCTCTTTTCAAACAAATGGTTGTTTTCCCAAAATCTTAGTAACCGTATCATGGTATTTTTGCGAATTAATCCCTTTTTAACCGCCCATAGGCAAAATGCAGGTAAACGAAAACCTAATTTTCCCCAACTTTGAATTTCCATTAATAATCCTCCATCATCAGTTAGTATAATTGCACTATCCCTTTTTGCACATGCTACCAATGTCTGATCGGAGATATCAAATTCTCTGATAAACGAATACTTTTCCTGGAATTTCTTCAATTCTTGGTTAGAAAATGGTATCTGATAACCATCTGATAAGGGAACAAAATTTTGCAGATGATAATGCTTATACTCTTGAAGAATTTGTTCCGTATAACCCCAACGAAAATGCTTAAGAAGAATTCTTAAATCTATTTTCAGATCTCGATATATTGTTTGAACATGTAACCAAAAACATGTATCAATTAGAAATAACATTTTAGTTTCCGTTGTTCGCTGTTCCTTTGTTCTTTCCTACAAAAGAGGTATGTCTATTTCTTCGAAAGATGATTTTAACAACTCTTTATAATCCAGCTGATTCATGGCGGCGATTTCTTTCTCCATTACTTCTTCTGAAACTTTCTCAGTTATTTTTAGATCATTAATTTTTTTTAAAAACTCATAATAGGATAATCCAGACATTTTCCAGGCTATTTTTTTTCCAATTTTTCCTTTTCCCATAAGATCAAAGGCAATTTTAATTCTTAATTCATTCAATTCTTTCAAAATTAATCGTTTTGATAATTCTGCAAGCGAAATTTTCTCTATTTTGGCAATTTTCTCTAAAATCGCTTTCTCTTCTTCTTTTACTCGAAAGTTTATTTGATACATTACTGTATATATTATCTATAATATCTTATTTATTTCCTTCGCTTTTTATCTATAAATTGCTATAAAATTGAAGTGACTTATTCATTGCAAAAAGTAATCTAAGCAAACTTTATCAAGAAAAAATCACGTAATATCTCAAAACAAGAGTAATACCGTTGGCGAAAATAATCAGAAAATCTAACATAAAAATCCCGTAAAGAAACCACA
Source organism: uncultured archaeon (assembly GCA_964426185.1). Lineage (GTDB taxonomy): Archaea > Asgardarchaeota > Lokiarchaeia > Sigyniarchaeales > Promethearchaeaceae > Harpocratesius. Next base: position 23,088 of record CAYRPF010000039.1, read on the forward strand.
TTAAGATCCCAACTGTAAATATGATAAACATCCACAAAGTAAGTATTGTCGAGATATGGCTCCCCTTTGGGGATGTGTTTCTGTTAATCCATCCTCTTTAAAGTTTACAACAAACACACGCAAAATTGCAACTCCGAACTCATCAATCTTGTCAAGCACAACCAACTCGATCCTATTTTTTATCCCCGACGTAAAGAGAAGCAAACTCCGAAATTCAGCGCTTTCTCATCCATAATCCCAGCAAAGAACATGAATTGAATAAATCTTTGGACGAAAACTTGGAAAAAATGCGGATTTCCGACAAAAAAAGAATTTACTCGATTTTAAGATGAGAAGTAGCATGACTTTTTCCTTTCTCATAGCGAGCAATAAAATAAAACCTCTAAAATAAGAAAATTACGCCGAAATAGGAAATGAATCAAAAATCTTGAAAAAATAATGGCGGGCTATGAGGGATTCGAACCCCCGGCTTGCGGGTTTCATTCAGCCGCCCCCAGCTTGCGGGAGTCTGTTAAAAGCCCGACACGCTACCTGGCTGCGTCAATAGCCCTTTGTTAAGTCCCTTTGTTAAGTTTGATTTTTACAAAATCGCTACTTAACAAGAGATACAATAGGCGGAACAATAAAAATTTTTTGGCAAATATGGAAAAGTTTAAAGGACATCAGTTTAATTCATGCAAGTCTTGCAATTTTGTGTATTTTTTGCTCATTGCCAAAAAAAGGAGTTTTAATAGATTGACAACAGATTTGCGTCCAATCAGCAATCTCGGCATTTTCTGGATCCCGTAGGAAATATAATCCATCATAACATCCTCGGTTTGAAGATTCCTCGTTAGTAACAAGGGGTAGCCTTTTTCATCCAGATCAACCCACTGGGAAAACAATCTCCCAGTAATCATCTCCCAGTAGGAGACATCCTACGTTTCTTCTAAATCTTCAAGAATAGATTTAACTTTAATTCCAATAGACACAATCTCAATGAATTTCAGATTGTTTTGCTCCAAATTTAGAATTTTTTTGGCTTTAGATATACGATATCTGATGGTATTTTCATGTTGATCAAAATATTTTGCGGTTTTCTTAGTGTCACCATCAAATTCAATGAAAATTTCTAAGGTTTCTAACAGATCAGACTGATGATTGGATTGGAGGGGAACTATATATTTTTGAAAATATTCTTTTAATTTTTCAGGATTATTTATAGAAAGAAGCAATCTATAGATATCTACATCAGAATATTGAATCACATTTGTATTTATTTCTTGAGAATACTCAAAAGCAGAGAGTGCTTCTTTAATACAATTCGCAAATGCACTTTTATCTTGATAAATATTACTAATACCCATTTTAAAGTTAAGCCCATGCTTCAGTAGAATTTTTTTGATAAATAAATGTGCAGAATCGTAAATAATACGGTCATCAAAATTAATGATCACCAACAAGCTACTTCTATATTTTGCAACTTGTAATTTATGATTGGTGCTCAGTTCTTTCCGAATATTTTTAAGAGTTTCTTCAAGATTTGATTCGTTTGTTAAAGGAGAAAGAAAAATACACACATAGTTTTTCCGGAAGCTTTTATTTATATTTGATGCAAATTCCAAGGTTTGTTTGCTTGGAAGGTCAGAATTTAGAAGTTGATCAATTTGCATTTCCAAAATAGTATCCGTTTTTTCTTGCAAAATAAGTTCCATGATTTTCATGATAATCTCAGCATAGGGTATGTCTTTATCTATTAATATCACAGGAAAATCGTTTTTATCCAATTTTTCTTTTATTTTTTCTGGAAGATCTTGAAAAAACTCATTAATCAGAATAACACCTGCACAATTGATTTCTAAATAAAAATCGAACCACTTTTCCAGCATCTTAGGATCATCTTTCACCAAATACAAACTGTTTATGAAAAGATCCCCGGGCATAGTTAAAGTTTCGTCATCGTTTTCATCATCTAAAGGGCAATCCATAAAATTAATTCTAGATATTTTTCGATTCAATCCATTCTTTCCAGTAAGAATTATTGCATCAGAAAATAAAGAAAGTTGTAAAACATCTTTGATTGTAACTGTCATTAACCTCTTCACAAATTATACTAAAAATCATTAAAAACTTTAAATTTTCTTAGCTAAATAAAAGATAGAAATGGTGGTTATAAATTTTTTGATATTTTTGTATTTATTACAAAAAAATGTTCTATTTTTTATTGAAATATATTTGTAATTTTAACAAAACATTTAAATACTAAAATGAGAAAATATTAGTAAATGTATTTTTAATACATTTTGTTTTGAGGATTGTGAGGAAGCATGAAAAGAAAATCAGTTTCAATTATTATAATTTCTCTAGTTGTTATTGCTGGAACCGCTACGGGAATAATCTTATGGGGTAATCCAAAAACTGGGGAAGATCTAAATATCGCATATTATGCTTATTCGTCCGAGCCAATTCTAAATTGGGACCCAAGCATATGTTATTCTAATGGTATAATTGTTTTGAATAATGTCTATGAAACTTTATTGAGATATGATCCATATGCAGAAGAGTTTGAGAATGTATTGGCAACGAATTATACCGTAAGTGATGACGGATTGTCTTGGAATTTTACACTACGTGAAAATGTAAAATTTCATGATGGAACACCATTTAATGCATCAGCAGTTAAATATTCCATTGAGAGAACCCTGGATCTTGATCAAGGTGCCGCTTTTATTTGGTATGCTGTAGAAAACATTACTGTACTTGATGATTATTTAGTCCAATTTAACTTATTTTATCCTACTGCATTGGATTTAATCACAGCTTGTCCGTACGCTGCCTTTATAATGTCTCCTTCTGCGATTCAAAGCGAAACTTGGTTTGATAATGGAAACGAGTGTGGAACAGGTCCATATCAATTGGTAAGTACCATACCAGGTGATACTGTAGTTTTATCAAAATTTGATGATTATTGGGGAGGATGGGAAGATAATCAATTTGATAAAGTCATTATAAAAAAACATTCTGAAACTTCTGTTCGACGTTCTCTGGTAGAAAGTGGTGAAGCGGATATTGTAGGGTGGCTGCCGCCTTCAGATATCAATGCCTTGAAAGAAGTAGATAATGTTACTGTATCAGAAAATTTGGGGTTAGTCAATATGTTCGCTCACTTCAATACACAAGTCGAACCTCTAAATAATACTAAAGTTAGACAAGCCTTGGCATATATGTTTCCTTACCAAGATGTAGTGAATAATGCCGCTGGAGGCTATGCAGTTCAATCGACTGGAGTTATTCCTGCAAGATTATGGGGGCATAACGATAGTCTATTCCAATATAGTTATAATAAAACGAAAGCGTTAGAACTTTTTAGCGAAGCTGAAGTAGATCATGAGGGATTGACTTTAGAATTAACATATACCAGCGGAGATGAAGCACAAAGAATTACTGCAGAATTATATCAAGCCAGACTTGCAGAAATTGGAATAACACTCTCAATTACAGGATTACCATGGACTAGTCAATGGGAAAAAGCAAAAAGTGCTAATCCGGAAGATCGACAGGATATATACATGATATATTGGTGGCCAGATCTTTCCAGTCCCTTCTCTTGGTTATATAACCAATATGTGGCTGAAGAAAATATTTTGTTTAATTTAGCTTATTACAATAATACAGAAGTTACGGATTTAATATATTGGGCAGATGAGGTAAGTGCACACAATAGGACTTTTGCTGCAGAAATATATAGTATGGCTCAAGAAATTATTATTGAAGAATCTCCTTCAATATTTATCTATGACCAAAAAGATATATATGTTCTAAGTGATACGTTCAAGGGATTTGATTATAATCCGTCCTACACAGATGTTATCTTTTTCTATGAATGTTATCGAGGAAAATAGTAATTTAGTTATTCTTTCTCCTCCTTTTTTTAATTTTAATTTTAAAAAATAGAAAATTATAATTCAAAATGCACTTTAAATCCAAATACATATGAAAGGAGACAAATTTTAAGATTATTACAAATGGAAGTGAAAACTTGAGTAATTTACTAAATTATATTATTAAACGACTCTTATTAGGGATTGTTGTATTGATTGGTGCTATAACGATCACTTTTTTTTTGTCAAGAGTCCTGCCGTCTGATCCGGCAGCGATGTGGGTTGGACCCCGTGCAACGCCCGAACAAATTGCGCAAGCTTCTGAAGATTTAGGATTAAATAGACCATTAATCATTCAATATTTCATTTTTATTAAGAATTTAATTCACGGGGATTTAGGAAGATCCTTACGAACAAGACAACCAATATCAAGTGAACTGGCAGAATATCTTCCACCAACTCTCGAATTAGTTTTTATAGCAACCTTTTTAGCAATAATTATCGGAATTCCTTTAGGTTTAATCTCTGCTCAAAAAAAAGACAAAACACTTGATCATGCGTCTCGGATTTTTTCTGTTGGTGCAGTATCCTTACCCACTTTTTGGATTGGAATGTTCCTTCAACTTATCTTCTATCGTTGGCTCTCTTTTTTACCATTAGGAGGTCAACTTGATATAAAAACTCAATTCTATTATGAAATACCTGATAAAACAGGTTTCTTAATATTAGATTGTTTAATAACGGGGAATTTTATGGTGTTAAAAGATGCCATTTTACACATGATTTTACCAACTATCGCAATTTCACTTTATCCTATTGGTTTAGTTGCACGTATGACACGATCTGCATTAGTAGAAATTTTAAGTGAAGATTATATTACAGCGGCTCGATCTTACGGCATTAAGGAGAGAGTTGTGCTTTGGCATTATGCTTTGAAGAATTCTCTCGGAACTACGATGACTGTATTAACGTTATGTATTGGGTATACTTTAGTGAGCACCTTTTTAGTTGAAGCAATTTTTAGTTGGCCTGGAATTGGGATGTATATTTCCACAGCAGTGCTAACTCTGGATTATCCTGCAATTATAGGAGTCACAATATTTTCTGCAATAAGCTATATCATTTTGAATTTAGTTGCGGATATTATCATTGCATTGGATCCCCGGGTAAGAATGTAAAGAAGATATAAAAGGATGATATAAAGAGGATGAAAAAAATATGAAAGTAAACGATATGAAAACTGAAGTAAAAGAATCAATGGCAAAAAGTCATTTAACCAAAATTCTCAAAGCGAAATTAGAATTATTAAGAGAATCCTTTTATCTGCTTACTCGCAATAATCTGACAAGAATTACACTGTATGGTATATTATTTTTATTTTTAATCGCGATTATTGTTCCGATCATAATTCCTTATGAGCAAATTCAGCAAGATACAAATAGTTTAGAAAAATTTTTGGCCCCTTCTTGGCAATATCTTTTCGGAACTGATGAACTAGGTCGTGATATCTTTAAAAGGGTATTATATGGAACTCAATTATCTATAAAAACAGCTTTGGTTTCGGTTTTGCTTGCTTTATTAATTGGAGTGCCTTTAGGAGCAATTGCAGGATACTTTGGAGGATTTGTGGATGAACTTATTATGCGTTTCACGGATATCTTTCTTAGTTTTCCTCCATTGTTATTGGCAATAGCTATCGCTGCTTTTCTAGGACCCAGTCTTCAAAATGCTATGTTAGCTATTACAATATCATGGTGGCCATGGTATACGCGC
>CAYRPF010000040.1:0-7640 GCA_964426185.1 uncultured archaeon
TATTCATGTTCGGCTCGGATTTGGGATAAGGATTTTTTCATTTTTTTCACTTTTTAATGGTTTAGTTTTGAGTTTGTAAAAAAAAAGGTAGTAATTCAGGAGATGAACTAAAAGGCGGCTAATCTGGTTTCAAATCGGACTTTGAAGCAGATATTTTTTAGGTTTTCTAATTTTCGATTCATAATTTTTCACTTTTTTATCATGAGTGTGTATTACAATTATATAATAGTGTGTATCATATTTAAAGGTTTGTAATTTTATGTAAAAATATTACATATTATTGAAGTAAGCTTTGGAACCCAAAAATGTTCAAATTTATCATATATGCGGATTAAATGTTATTAATTTGAAAAATTCCATCAAAACTAGGAATTTTGGCGCATAATAAGAAATCATTAACATGAATTCGAAGATTTTTCTTTGTATACTTAAACATTATTACGCAAATTTCAAATTTTTTCATGAATTCTTACACATTAATTTTGTAGAACTTTCAAAAAACCCTCCATTGTCCACCAAAAATTCATAATCCATCATTATAATATAGTGTTGTAGGATTTCAATATAACTAAGCAACAAAAAGTTGATATGCATAATGGATAGAATTGGCATAAAAACTAAACACAATCATGCTCATGGTGGTACAGATTGAATTTCACATTGATAAATCACAAAAGATAACAAAAAACTTGGGTTTATTAAAAGAAAGAACAATTTAAAACAATTTTTTCTATTCCGTAAAATTCTTATGCGTTGCTTCGGAAAAGCATGAAGAATGGGAACATAGAATTAAATTTATATATTATAACATATTGTTTCACTTACTTTTCGGTCATAGCACCCGGAAACCATCTGTTCCCTTTCCGAACACAGAAATTAAGACGGGCCGCGTTGCAGTTAAGTAGTGATATCTCAAATATCGCGAACCTGCGAATCTGAAAAGTATTATTCTCTTTTTCTATAATTCTTAATCTGGCAGTCAAAATATTCTTTTACTCAGATAGATTGCCCTTAGTATTAATAGGTATTATAACGGTAAGAAAAAGTTTGAAAAATAAATCTACCAAATATTTCAAGCAAGATTAGGGCAAAACCAGCAGTTAAAATTTACTATGTGATTATTTTTTCTTAATTTAAAGAGGGATCAATACCGTATACTGTCACATTAGTGGGAGCAGAGAGTTCACCTGAAAATTTTATAGCACCAGTCAATTGAACCAAGTGAGCGGGTAAATCTGAAAGTTCTTGATTTTCAGCAGAGGGTAAAGGTTTTGCGTAGAAAATAACACTAACGACTTCATTTTTTGGATTTGCAGATTTATCAGGGTTGTTTGAGGAACTAGCAATTTGAGTTTCGGAAGGTTCTGATTCCAAGTTACTTTCATTTCCAGGATTTTCGGATAAATCTATTTGGAAATAGGGTTTTCCTTCCAATTTCGAGGGAGGTATATCCATTTTCACGAATAAATATTGAAGTTCATCCACATATTCATCCTCGTCTTCATCGTCTTCATCGTCATCCCCGTCTTCATTATCTTCTCGATCTTCTTCAATATTCTCAGCAAGAAGAGACTGGATCACATTTAAGCCATAAATTGTTTCGCTGTCCATGCCCACGATTAGGTCGATTTCAAATTCTTCATCATCGTAAAAACTCAACATCAGTCCAACTTCTTCGCCATACTTTTCAGAGAAGTATGAAAAGAAGGCGTCCGACTCTTCTCTTTCACTTTCAAACATTAATATTCCTCAAATTATTTGACGATGCAATGAACGATACGATCACTTGCACTTATCTCTGAGAAACTCACCTTCAATAAAAACAATTTGAATCCATAGATTTAATTTCAAAGTGCACCTTTGCCACCCAGTAAAAAACATGAAATCACTCTCTTCTGCTCCACAAACAACTGAAAAAAAGATCAAAAAGGAACAACTATGAAAAAATCAAGCAAAGATTGGCGGCGAGAATTTAAGAGTTTGAACCACAATGTAAAAGCTTTGCTGTATTTCACGCTGACCCAATCGATTGGCCGGGGTATTTGGGCAGGAAATGTGCTATCTACCTTTATTTATTTACTGGCAGATAATTCCAATGAGATTCTAGGGTGGACTTCTGGTGCTACAGGAATAATGATGACCTTAGTGGTGTTTCCGGCAGGTGCCTTGGCAGATAGATTTCGAAGAGATTGGATTTTGTATTCCGCAGCCATTATTGGTATAATTGGTATGTTTTTCCTCATTTTTGCCAACACAATTTATTTTGTGGTGATTGCCTTACTATTTTGGGGATTTTATCAAGGGTTGACCCGTCCTGCTTTAGAATCCCTTTTTGCAGATTCAGTTCCGAGTGGAAATCGTTCCCGGATTTATTCCATTCGTCAATTTATCCAGCAAGTAGGAATGACAGTAGGTCCCTTGGTGAATATCATATTATTCTCAATTTTTGGAGATAATTGGCACATCTCGATTTTAAAGAACATAATGCTAGTGGGAATTGCATTTTCGTTTATTTCCTTGATTTTGATGTTTTTCTTTAGCGACAACCATTCACTTGGTGTTAAAAGTGATGCTATAAATATAAATTTCCAAAAAGCCGAAGATATATCAATTCAAAAGAATAAAAAGAACAATCTCCAAGAAGAAATAACTGGAAAAAGACACACAGCTAAACACTTTTCTTTAAATCCCAAAATCATACCATATGTTTTAGTAAGCTCGAATATCATTATTGGATTAGGTGCTGGCATGTCAATAAAGTTTTTCCCCATTTTCTTCATGGAAATATACGGAATGCGCCCGATTTTGGTGCAAATAATCATGGGAATCACCTTTTTGACTACTGGAATTATGGGTTTAATTGCACAGCATTTTTCAAAAGCAAAAGGTCGGGCTCAAATTATTTTTTCAGTGCAAGGATTGGCAACTCTCTGTTTATTTCTAATTGCTTTTTACCCTCCGGAGATTATATTGATAATTATTTTTATTTTAAGGGGTTCCTTAATGAATGCCGCCCAACCTCTTAGTCGTTCCATTTTGATGGATATTATACCTAAAAAAAAGCGGGGAAAATGGAATTCCATCGAATCCTTGGCTTGGGGGTTGTTTTGGAATGCTTCAGCAGTAGTCGGAGGATATCTGATCGGATCTGGGAATAATTTCCGGTTGAATTTTTTGGTTACGGGGGGAATATATTTAATTAGCACCCTTCCATTGTTATTGCTCTTTAAAACGGTGGATGAAGAGAAAGAGAAAAAATAGAGAATTAGAAATAAAATAATTAATTATCTTCCAAACATCGTCAGAATCTACTGATTCGTTTGACAACATAAAGGGAAATTCGATGAATTTTAAAATTCAAGGATCAATTTGGATATTCCTTTTTTTTATCCTATCTTGTTAATTTTCATTCTATTTATATATTTGAAGAATAACATCTGTTAAAACGAAGAATAAGTTGCCTTTTTGCATAAGAATCTTCTATTAGATATTTTCCACAAAGTTTTTATCACATTAAAAATTCGAATTTATATGGTAGGTCGCCATTTAAAGAATCTAATTTTTGGTTTTAATCGGCTCGATAATCATCATCAAATTTTTCAATTGTATCACACTTACAGTAAGGCTTTAAAAATATTCCTCAAATTTAGAAATCAATTTTTTTTGAATAGATCTCTTTCAGCATCGGCGAGATTAATTGCCGAAGAATTAATTGTAGCCAGGAGCGGGCGGTCGATAGCGCCAAATTCCATTAAACACCAGAACAATCCCTTCAAATACTAAAATAATCCCTGCAAAATAGTAAAAACACGCTGTAACTCCCAACAATAATTTAATCACTGCAATCCAAATTGGAACTTCTCCCATCGAATACCGATTTACAAAATACCGCAGGATGAAGAAATCAACCAATAAAGCGCCCCAAGCCAAATAATAGTAAATCATTAAAGCTTCTGGAGATTCTAACAAAAATAGGTTTCTGACAATCAAAATAATAAATCCTAAACCGGAAGCAAATTTATTTCCAAAATCATACAGAATCTCACGAAAAGTTTTGTTATATCTCCAGGCAAAAACGGCTCGATCAGTCAAAGCAATTACCATTACAATCAATCCTTTAATCAACAGATAAATTCCAACTAGCCACCCAAAAATGCATCCCAATAAGCCGAAAAATACGAAATCTATCCCATAATTGGCTAAATCCCGCCTGATAATCTTCTGGGACGCATAGAATAGGTCGTATAGGAATAAACTGAAACCTACAAAAACCGGAATTAGCTTGCCGATTAATACTCGCGGAAAATCGGGAATTGAATCAGATTGAGATACATATCTTAATAAAATGATTAAAAGCATCACCAGCGTATGAATTGCGGTAAAGGTTATAGTGGTGAGATTCATGCGGGCAAAGTAAGAATATCGAGGATCCAAAAAGGGGGGATTTTCTTCAGCAATGTATCGGTCATCACGCCTTCTTCCAAAGAAAGTATTATTAAAATCAACCATGAGTAAAAATCACTCTAGCACAATATTAGTGGGATTAATAATAAGGATTTTCTGTGAAGATCTTATTAATTCTTGAATACCAAACTTTTCTTTATTATGGGAAAAGCTTTTTTTTCTCCTTGATTCAAAGGCGCCCCGATGTCCACCCAATCTCCAGTTTCCAAGTCCAGCTCATCAAGACAAATCAATTTGGGTATTGTTGTTTCCCTTTTTATTTTCAATCCGAATACTTTACCTCCATCTTTTCCCAGAATGACTAGAAGGGGCATATCATTTTTTATCAAATTAGGCAACGAATACTCAAGACTTTTAGCTAAAGGTGTAAGAATCGGCTGAACCAACCACTCTTCTAAATAAATGGCAAACAAATCTTTACCTTCCACAAGATTGAAGTTTTCAAGTGCTTTATGGAGCGTTTCCTTAAAATACTCATGATACTGCGAAAAAAAGAATTTATTGTAATCCAAATCGATGGGAACGATTGGGATATTTTCTAGCGGAAATTCGATTGATTCATCATAATAACAAGTAGAACCAGAAACGGATAAAGAAAAGGCACCGGCTCCGATTACAGTAGCCCTGATCTTATTTTCGGGTTCGATTAATTTAAGATTATATTTCTTGATGAGAGAATAAATCTCGAATGCCAGGTAATATCCAATATCGTTAAAGGGATTTACATTAACTTTTTTAGGTTGGGACTTAACATTTTCTTCTATTTCAAGATCCTCGCGGTAAATTTGATAGATAAATTCAGCTACACCTCCAGAAAAGGAGTAGAAATCAACCGATCGGTTGATCGAATTGAATTCGATATCTTTAGTCATCATTAGCGATCTGCTAATCTCCGATTTTGCCGATCCACGCATTACTTCTAATAGCGCTTGTGCCAATTCCTTGACTATTTTCATCAAATCTGATTTAGAAATGATATCTCCGATAGTATATTTCATCTGAAGGCATTTGATCACCTTTTTTGCCGGTTCGTCAATTCTCCATATCTTAAAATCTTCACCATCTTCATCATTTTCATAAATCCCGAGAATTCTACCTCCCACATTAATGCATGAAGTGCTAATCACCTTTCCTTGAGAAGCAATCGCAATATTGCTGGTTCCGCCTCCAATATCTATGTTCATAATGGTTTTATTTATTTCCTTCGTTTTTTCGAGCATTCCGCCGCCCATTATTCCCAACATTGACTCGAAATTAGGGCCTGCCGTCGCGCTTACGAATTTCCCTGTGGTTTTCGCCAGATGTTTCACAATTTCCTGGGCATTACTCTTTTTTGCGGTTTCCCCCGTAACGATTACAGCCCCGGTATCGACCATCTCAGGAGTAATATGTGCATTTTCATACTCTTTTTTGAAAAAATCGACTAATTTGGGGATATTTATGGTATTTTCATCGATTAAAGGAGTGAATATGATTTTTCCCTCATAGATGATTTCTCTTTCGCCAACCTTGAAACGATTTGTTTTGTTGGAAAAATCTAATTCCCGATTGAGAGTTAAACGGGAAAAAATCAAATGAGAAGTTGAACTACCGACATCTATGCCTACGCTTAAAATCTTCAAGGTATTTATTTCCATATTGCTTTCCTAATATTAAAAGAGAGTAAAAAAAGTTGCCAATTTACGCTTTTTTTCGCTTTTTTTTAAGCACGCGGTCTTTCAAAGCAACTTCAGTTAAAATTTCTACAGCTTCATCAATATCTCGCTGAGTGTGTGTCGCCATTAAACTCGTGCGCAACATCGCCTTGGTGCTTGCGGGTGGAACCACTGGATTGGTATAGACTCCAGCCTCAATCAAATCTTTATTAAATCTCATCGTTTTCATGGTATCACCGATTATGATGGGAACAACAGGCGTGGGTGTTTTTTGCGGGATAGTATGAAAACCTTTTTCTTCTACTGCCTTTCTGAATAATGCCGAATTAATTAGCACTTGTTTGCGTAAACCTTCTTCTCTTATGAATAAATCAATAGCTTTTGAAGCAGTAGCAGCAGAAGCAGGTGGAATAGAAGCACTATAGATTAATGCTCTAGCATGATTTCTAATATAATCAATTAAGTCGGACGCTCCTACTACAAATCCTCCAATGCTGGCAAATGATTTCGAAAATGTTCCCACGACTAAATCCACTCGATCTATAAGTTTGAAATGCCCCAACGAGCCTTCTCCATGATCACCTAAGTATCCCACCCCATGAGCATCGTCAATAATGACCCGTGCATCATATTGATCAGCCAACTCGATTATTCGGGGTATTTGAGCAAGATTACCTTCCATAGAGAAAACACCATCAGAAATAATCCATCTATTTCCATCTTCTGGTAAACTTCTTAGCACTCGCTCTAAATCCTCCATATCATTATGCTGGAAAACCTTTGTATTGGCATAAGATAATCTACAACCATCAATGATGCTGGCATGATTTTTCTCATCTGAAACAACCCAGTCTCCTTTTCGAGTAATCCCGGAAATAGTCCCTAAATTAGCTTGCATTCCGGTACTATAGCAGAGTGCTTCATCCTTTCCCATAAAATCTGCTAATTTATTTTCCAATTCGAGATGTAAATCAAGTGTTCCATTTAAATAGCGAGATCCTGTGCAGCCAGTTCCATATTTTTCAATAGCGTCTTTAGCAGCTTGGATCATTTCAGGATGATCAGCCAATCCAAGATAATTATTCGATCCCAGCATAATTGTCTCTTTTCCACGAAGATGAACCCTAGGACCAATTTTACCTGTATTTGGGATAAAATAAGGGTACAATCCCATTTCCTTAGTAAGATGAGACATTTTAACTCTGGGAGAAGCAGGAAATGTCTCGAATTTACCGATTCTCTTTTTAACGGTGGGTTTTTCCGAGATTTTTTGTTTAACTTCAGTCAAGGAATATCACTTCTTTTTAGTTCCAAAATTTGATCAAACGATTTCTTAATCAAATCAATATATGTAATAAACAATATAAAGCTTAGGCAAAAATGTCCACGTTAATTTTGGTTCTCGATTTAAATGTAAATTATGGAGACAATTAAGACTAAAAATAAAAAAATGAACGAAAATGATTGAAATTTTTTATCCGAATGATAGGGGCAAACAGTTCTTTCAAAGCCTTCGCAAGC
>CAYRPF010000040.1:7740-17122 GCA_964426185.1 uncultured archaeon
GTTTTAACATGAAGTCTTTCTTAGAGTTAAGCATCAAACGGGCAAACCTATGATGGATTTTAACGGTGTGATGAATAATTTGATGTTTTCTTACTTCTTGGGAAATTTATCAAAATCCCAAAATTGTGATTATCTCAAAGAAAAATTTGGGGTGCTGAATTAAAGAAAAAAAATGATTAAAAATGATTAAAAATAGAAAATTAAATTTTAATCCAAAGGTGTATCGATATCTTCTACCAGTTTACTCCCGGCTACGACTTGGTCTAATGAATGAATTACGCAATTCATACTAATCAAGATTTCCTGAATTTCATCGTAATCTAAATGCGTTCCTTCGATTATGACCTTACAAGTCGTTGTTAGTTTATCAACCTCATAAACGGTGATATTCACACTTACATCGTTAGAATTTTTACAACGGTTTATGAGTTCAGTTGCAACTATATTGATTTCCGGATCAAATGGTTTTAAGATATCAAGAACTAAACGTCTGATCATAGGTTTATCAGTGGAGATATTTGTTTGAGACATTTTTAAATTTCACTGGGTTCCAAAAAACCCTAAATTATGTATAAGTCGATTGCAAATAAATTTTAAGGTAATTCATTCAAGGAAGAATTATTTATCCTCGGTATTTTCATGAGATTTACAGTATTTTTTCAATAAAATCAGTGTTAAAATTGATGAGAACCAATCATAACCCAATCCAATTAATAAGATAGACAAAAATCGTGGATAGAATACTATGGTACTTACCTCTGGTATCACCATCAAGAAGCGAAAAGCACATGATACATATATGATAATCCTATAAGTATAGGGATCTTTTGTCGCATACCAAAGCAAAAATCCCAGAGCGAAGAAAGAAATTGCTGAAAACAAAAAAAATAGTGGAATCCCCAAATCAATTTCTAATAAATCAGCGAATAAAGGAAAAGTGAAAAATGCTAGTGCGACAATCATCTCAACGATCCCGCTGAATTGTAGAAAATAAATAAAAAATTTCCGATTTGAAACCATTTCTACCATTTTTAGCATTTTTACCATTTCTATCTTCTCTATCATTATCTTGATTGTTCTTAACAATTTAAGTAACTATCTATATGCGATCCAACAGATTCTGAGCCGAATCCACTTTCTTATTGGAAATTCCCTTCTTTTTCTTTCGAATAATTAAAAAAGCGGCAATATTTCCAAAAATAACTGCACCCCCGCCTATTCCTCCATAAATTAACAATTGTCGTCGATATTCTAGCCAATAGGGATTTTCATCTTCGTAAATTAATTCTAAAGAACTGGAATCTAAGTAAATTCTGATAAAAATTCGTGATTCATCATTGGGGTTGACATATTCCATTTCTGATCGTAATAAAATACTCCACATCATATCATAATATAATTTTAGGGTAATTTCTCCGTTCAAATTCAAGGTTAAATAATATGTAGGCAAAATTTGTTGATTCTTTCTTAAATCTTGAATTTCTGGACTCCATATAGGCGCAGCTACATAGGGATGATCTTTTCTTAGGGTAAGCATTACAGGATCCGATACTCTTAAAAAGGGAATTTGTTGAAAATCATGAAGAAAGTTAGTTGGTCTATCAGAACTGTTTATCCAAAATATGGTATATGTTGCATTAGAAAAATTAGATCCACTATCAGGTAGATGTTCTTTACGATAGGAAAATTCTGTGATTAATGAATCTTCATCTTGGTAATCCGTGAAAAAATCTGTATGTTCATCTCCAAATAGAAAAGCCAGTTTATCGATGACTTTTTCGTTATCAATCGGCTTGGATAGTTGATATTGGATGGTTCCATTTTCATAAAGTAAATTTGTGCCGTTAATTTGAAGATAAAGTTGAAAATCATCTGAATTGGGATTTTCATCTTCTATATCGTAGAAAATGCAATAACTGAGCGATACATAATCGGACGAGTTTTTTGGAGATAAATTTAACTGTGATTTTGCATTGAAATGCGATACTTCAAGATTACTACCTATCCCACTAAAGAAAAACATTAGTAAAATGCATCCCGCGAGAAAAGTGGATTTCTCCTTGTTCATGGTTATATGATTTCTCCTTGTTCATAGTTTAATTTTGATTTGGTTCCGTAGGTTGAATTTTACCGTGAGAAAGTATGAAATTCCGATCGGTAATCTCCTTTACGGAAGGATTATGCGACACTATTAGAATAGTAGTATTAAACTGTTTCAACTTGGCTAAATGATTTAAGATAATTTGGGCATTTTCCTCATCCAAATTGCCGGTTGGCTCATCACAAAGCACAATTACCGGGTCATTAACCAAAGCTCTAGCAATCGCCACGCGCTGCTGTTCTCCAATGCTTAATTGATAAGGAAATTTCTTGGTTTTTGATGTCATACCAAATTCAGCCAATAATTCTGCAGAACGCTGATGTTGCTCTTCTTGAGATTTTTTTAATAAATTCATTGGTAATTCAATATTCTGCTCAACAGTTAGAGTTTGGATAAGGTTGAATGTTTGAAATACAAATCCTATTTTTTGAAGTCGGATCTGCTGCCTCATCTTAGCCGAAAGATTAGAAGTATCGATGTCTGCAATCGTATAGACCCCAGAATCGTATGTATCCAGTAATCCAAGAATATTTAGAAGGGTTGATTTTCCAGAGCCGCTCGGCCCCATAATACTTACAATTTCTCCGCGGGAAATTTCTAAATCCACACCTCGTAATATATGTAATGATTCTGAGTATGTAATATAGGTTTTTTCTACATTTTTTAATGAAATAATAATAGTATGTTCTTTAATTTGAGAGTTCTCCGCCATTTTTTAGTTCATTCCATTAAATTATTAATACTTTTGTTTTAATTGTGAAAGTTGATATCTATGCATCCCTATCAAGGAGATAAGAAGTGCAAATCCAAAAACTGCACTGCTAATAATTAAAATATTTTGAAGAAACAATTCCCAGTGAAATGGATTGAAGATAAAACGGAATCCTTTGCTAAAACTGGAGAAAAATTGAGCTTCGGTATTTACTTTTACAATAATAAAGGCATACAAGATG
Source organism: uncultured archaeon (assembly GCA_964426185.1). Classification (GTDB taxonomy): domain Archaea; phylum Asgardarchaeota; class Lokiarchaeia; order Sigyniarchaeales; family Promethearchaeaceae; genus Harpocratesius. Next base: position 10,795 of record CAYRPF010000040.1, read on the forward strand.
GAAAAGATTCCAACCGAAGCAGGAACTCCAATCACGATTCCTAATCCCAAGAGAATCATATTTTCCATTATTATCGTTTTAAGAATAAGACCAGAACTTGAACCTAATACGCGAAGAATATCGAAATCTGCCTTTCTACTGAATAAATTCATTATTTCCAATGAAAAAACAAATATGATAGATGCTCCTGCAGTAAAAACGCTGAGAACTTGAGTTAAGTTATTCATGAAAGTTCCTATTTGACCATGTAGCTCTTCAATTTCTGAAGTAGTCAAAACATCTATTTCTGGATAATCTTTTTCAAAAAATGAAATTTTATCGGAATTGGCTTCTATCGCTTTAGAAATGAAAATAATTGAAGTTTTTCCCACATTATTAGATAATTGTTCCAATTTCGTATGATCAACAATAATAATACGGTCTAAATATGAATATTGTGGAAAAAACACCCCAACGATGGTAAAGTTATGATTCAACACTTCCATATTTTTCATATCCAAATATTTATTTCCCACAATTATCTCATCGGAATTCTGGGGCCAACGGCCTTGTTGAAGGGAAAGAGATTTAAATAATTCCTTTTGCTGCGAAATAGGCACCCCAAAAATGTAATTATTATAAAATGATAGCAAATCTTCACTATTAGGGACGATTAATAGAGGAATGGTATGTTCCTGAAAAGTGGAGTCAAGTTCAGTTTGAAAATCTAGGCTAATTGATGACCCAGTTGGAATTAACTGAATATAACTTGTTCCACGCTCTACTACTTGATCATATTCTGGAAAAGGTCTAAAAAAGGTTGAAGTTAGAGAAGAGTAATAATCAGTCAAAAGAGCCATCACAACTGAACTGGTTAAACTTAATGCAATACCCACCACTGAAAGGATTGTGCGAACTCTCTTCTGGGAGAGATTATTAAATACATAATTGGATAACTTCAAGATATATCATTCCTCCTTCCGAAAAGTTTGGACAATTGACTGTTTCATAGCACGAATCGATGGATAAACAGCTATAATCATTCCCACTACCAGAGATATAAAAAGTGTTTGAAAATATATGGATTGAGGAATTAAATTCATCATCTCGCGAGTATATTCAATAATACCGATAGTAGTATTATCTCCTTGAAAAACATAAAAACCGTACATAAAATAAAAGTTTCCAGTCAATAGGCTAACTAAATACCCCACTCCAGTAATGAATATGCCTTGAAGAAACACCATTATTCCGATATTAGACAACGGCATTCCAATAGCGCGTAGCATCCCAAATTCTCGTTCTTGTTCTTTGACGTTTAGCAACATCAATATAAAGATAAATAAACCGCTAATAAATAAAGGAAAAACACTCATTATAATATTAAATACATCTAACATCTGATAAAAAAAGCCAGTGGCTTCATTAAGTTCTTCTGAATCGATGAAATTAACTGATGGAAACTGAGATTCTACAGTATTTTCAAGATTTTGAAGTAAATCTGGGGTGTTTAAAATGGAAGAATCCCCTAAAACATACATCACCGAACAAAGACCTTCCATTTCAAAAAGCTGCTGCGTTTCCTCATAATCAACATAAATAAATTTATCAAAAAATACATTGGTTGACATCAATATTCCAGAAACGGTGAAATTGACACCTCGAATAGGAATAGTACTATTCACCGCTAAATTTGGATATTTGACATTTGGTCCAACTACAATTTCATGTAATGGATCTTGCGGCCAATTTCCTTCTTGCAACCCAACATTTTTCAAATAAAGATTCTGTAAATTATCAAAATTTATTCCCACAATGATATTTTTTAAAAATTTGAAATTAGTTTTATTACCAAAGTCTTTGAAAATCACTGGAAGAGTATAGATAACTCCAGGGAAATTCAATATAATATCAGAAATATTATCGGGAATTTGAGATTCTAAGGGAAGAACTTGAACCACATTTGTTCCTTTGGCCATAACCATAAAAGAATTTTCGCTCATCATATACACTCTGTTTACAGAATCATCAAGCAAAGCAGAGTAAGCAGATATACCAAAAACCGCACCTAACGAAACACCGAATCCTAAAATACACGCAAAATACCGAATTTTATGTTTTTTAAAAATCGAGAAGAAATAATTCCAAAGGTGCATTATTCATAATAAAGAATGCAATCCTTAATATTTAGTGGCAGAAACTCCTAATATGTTAATTAATACATTTATTTTATCAAAGAAATGAGGGAACTTTAAAAGGAACGGGGATTTTAAAGCTCGGAATCATTTAATTTGATCAGAATCAATTCCTTTGATTAGCATGTATGAAAAAAATCCAGTAATCATCTATAATCTATTCCCTCCATTAGCAGGAAAAATTTCGAAATGGGAGCAAAGTTTACACCAAATTGCCGAGATGGGATTTACTTGGATATATATCAATCCAATAAATCAAAGAGGTTATTCAAATTCCTTATATTCAATTAAAAATTACTTTCTGCTCGACTCTGCATTCGCAGATAGTAAAAATGATCAACAAGAATGGAATTCCTTTATTGAATTTGTACGAAATGCCCATAAAATTGGATTAAAAGTAATGCTTGATATTGTTATTAATCATACTGCAGTTGATGCTGTTTCTGAACATCCCAATTGGTACAAATACAAATGGGTGTTAAGAAATCGCAGCAACCTCCATCCTGTAAGAATTTTTGAAGAAATTTTAAAATCTGAAATAAACTATGACAAAAATCGATTTCCACCAGAAAATTTTGAACTTGTTTATATAGTGGCACCTCCTTATGCAATAAACCCCGTAAATACCAATGACATCCAAATTTGGGGGGATTTAGCAGAAATTAACTTTAATGAACCCTACCTTCCTGAAATCCTAGAATTTTTCAAGAAATATTTGAAATTCTGTATTGATCTTGGAGTGGATGGATTTCGTGCTGATGCAGCCTATCAAGTTCCCGGCACTATTTGGAAAGAATTTATTGAATTTTGCAAGGAAGTCAATCCAGAGGTTATTTTTTGGGCCGAAACACTTGGAGGAAACTATGAACAGCACGTTCAGCTGATGAACTCTGGCTTTGATTTTATCACAAACTCCAGTAAATGGTGGGATTTCACTGCCCCATGGTGTGTAGAACAGCATGAAGAATATGCAAAGATCGCTCCCAGCATTTCATTTCCTGAAACTCACGATACACCCAGATTAGCCGCTGAAAGCGGGGGTAGAAAAGATGTGCAAGTATTTCGATACTTGTTCGCCAGTTTCTTTTCTGAAGGATTGATGATGCCTATAGGCTATGAATTGGGAGCCACTGAACGATTGAGTGTTATAATGGAAGATTTCACCCAAATGGGTCAAACTTTATTTGATATTAGACGGGATATCCAAAAAATCAATACATTTAAGAAAAAATATCCTGGAATGATGGATGAAGGAAAATTGTACCATTACCCCTATGAGAATCTCGGTGTTTTAATCTTGAAAAAAGAACACTCCCAAAAACACAGCCAATTGCTTCTTATTTACAACAAAGATTGGCATAATGCTCAAAAAGTAGATCTCCCCGATATTCGAGAAATATTAAGTTACCAAAGCCCAATATTTCAAATTGATATTAAAAACAACCAAAAGCGGCTAGACAATTTTAAAATCACAACTTGGCTTCCGCCCAACCATTTCTTACTCTATTATCAGCTCAATCAAGATTTAAATTAGAAAAAAATTTGTTCATGCTAATTTTGATTTTCATTTCTAAAAAATCGTTTGCAAGAGCAATCCAAGGAAAAAGAGAATAATTCCAAAAATCATGGAAAAAGGCAAGGCTGGAAGCATGCGTTTTTTGGTTAAGAGTAAATATAATGTTAAAAAAGCCCCAGCAATGACTCCAATTATGGTTAGTCCTGTCAATAACCAGCTACCATAACTAAGAAAAACATTCGCCACCAGCGCGGAGTAAAGAATAAGATCTCCTGAACCAAGCTCGATTTCAACGTGTTTGTAATCAATTTCTTTTCCTTCAGACTCTCGGATTTGGAGAGAAACAAATTGCTCGTAATTTGGGATTTGGTCAATGCCGATTTTTCCTTCATCAAGCATAGTCTGAAGCCGTTTATGCCTTTCCATCTGGTTATCTTGAATCATTTGCCCAATTTTTCCAAGCGGTCCTTTAAACACCGTAATCAAATCCCAAATTGAGAGAAAAATCGCAAATGCAAAAGTGGTCCAAGTAGGTAAAGAGATCCCGATAATTGATCCCATAAAAATTGAATAGAACAACACAATTGCATTCCGCTGTCGTAAACTAAGTCTGTTTCCAAAGAAAAGAACCATTAAAACAATAAAAAGTAAGATAGAACCATAGAAAAAGCCTAAATATATCCCGTTGAACAGGGGGTTTTCTAAAATACTTGGAGGACCTTGCTCTGCATAAATGGTGAAAAACACCGTAATGAAAAACATGAAACCATACCAAGAATAGAAGAAAATAATTAATCCCATAATGATTTTGAAGGCAATCATTCCAAATTTTTTTATCAAAAAGTAAATCACGGTGATAAAGATAGCAGATATCATTACAGGCATGAATCCGTTATACAAGATCTGCCAAAAATTCTCTTCATTTGGATATGGTGCCACATTAATATCAATATCTGCTTGGATTTTTGCTGCCCAGCCTAAAAAGGTAGCACACGTAATACTAATTAAAATTGGGATAAGAACATAAATAATCTTGACTCGAAATGTGCCTAATAATTCTGTAAAACTAATCGGACCATCAGAATGTTTTTGTTTGCCACGATTTCTACGTAAGTTTTCAAGTCGATCTAATTCTTTGGATATTATGGAATCAATTTTACCTTTCAATTCTGTGCGCATTTCATCAGTTAAGGACAGGCTAAATTCAATTCCTACCAAATTATTGTATTTATTATAGATAGGATTTGCATGTAAAGGAATATTTTGAGCATGAAAGTCTGGAAAAACTTGTGCATCAAGAGAATGAAGTAGAATTTCCGCCAATTCACGAGATAAAGCATGTTTAAAACGAATAGTTGCTTCAGAATTGATTGAAGAATCAAGTATTTCATCACCCATCTCATTTAAATCATCGGGAATCTCGGCCATCTTATGTATTAATAATAAAAGCGCTTTAATTAACTTCCCGCTTGTAGTTAAAAGGAATAACTAGATAAAATGAATAAAAGGAGAAAGCGAAAATCTAAAAAATGAAAGCTCGACGCGTCCCCTTCTTTTTTTTTCGCAAGACTTCCTTTAACGAAACAAAACTGATTCCCTAAAAGAGAATATTTGTTTGTTAAAAGATATGAAAGAAGGAATAAAGGTCTTTCAAATTAGTCTCCGCAATCTCTATAATATTTATCTACCATTAATGTTTATTAAGTTTTTGCTCTAAAGTTAATAAAAGATGGCCCAAATTTGAATCGACCAAATCATTTATGGATAAAATGAGAGTCAAAGAATATAATATATTTTAAAAAATTTACATATTATGGAAATTAAAAAACTACCCCAACTTTTCGACAGATCCCACGAATTAATTCAAAGGGAACTATGCATCCGAACACCGCAAACCCGATAGAAACAATTAAATCCCATATGTGCAGAAATATAAGCTGAAATTTCAATCCAATAGAATATAGAAACACCTGCCATCCTGGAATATATATAATTGAAAATAATAAACCGAATAATATAAATGCTAAAAGAATTGTCACCCAATTCATGTCTTCTCGAAGTGTAGTTAATAAGCTTTTATTTGGTCTCCGTACTTGAATTGCCATGACAAATTCTGCAATAAAAATAGTGGTGGCCAACATGGTGAGCGTTTTAGCGGTTTTTAAGTCTGTATTCCCCCATAAATGAGCAGTTGCTTGGGTAAAAATATACTTGCTATCTAACGACCCATGAGAAAAATTAACTGAAAACATGGGATAGATATCACTTGAAACAAGAAAATAGATACCAAACATAGTTGTCATCAAAAAAATCCCGTAACTGATTAAAAGAATCAAAAATTGGCGAGAAATAATTTCCTGTGAATCTCTAGGATGTCCTTTCATGACATCATCAGGAATTTTATCAAATGTTAAAATCATACCGGTTAGTGAATGAAGTGTAGCAGAAATAAGTAAAAACATCTGCAAAAATTCTGGATCAAACCAATAGGGTTTATCCAAGATAACGGAAAGAATTAAGTTAACTAATCCTTCAAAAATATTAATACATATAAAGAAAAATACAACAGATCGAATGTTAGCAAAAATTCCTCTCCCACGACGGATACCTTCGGTTATAGAAATAAAGGAATCATCAG
>CAYRPF010000040.1:17222-28128 GCA_964426185.1 uncultured archaeon
AGATTTTAAAATATGGATACTTTTAGAAATGGCTTCAGCAGTGGGTAAACTGTCACCTGTAATCATCACCACATCAATTCCAGCCTCATGGCAAAGGTCGATAGCATTCTCCACACCTTCCCGTGGGGGATCAATAATAGCTACAAAGCCGATGTAGATTAGCTCGCTTTCAACTTCCTCCCGTTTATTTTCAAGATCCTCTGGAATGAATTCCAATGGCTTATAGGCAAAACTTAGTAAACGATAGCCCTTCATCGCGTATTCATTAATGAGATTCATGATAATCAAGCGTAAATCTATCGAAAATTCAAATATTCGACCATTATCCCCTAAAAGAAAATCACAGTTGGATACCAGAAATTCACTGGCACCCTTTGTAAAGGAAATTATCTCACCAGAACGTTTATCTTGCAAAACTTTTGTCATTCGCTTAAATTCCGAAGAAAAGGGAAATTCAATAATTTCCAAATAATGATTCCGAATATCTATACCATTTTTATGAATAATTTTTGCCTTATGTGCAAGTGTTTGCAAGGCACCCTCAGTGGCACTACCAATAACTTTCCAATCTTCCACTACAACTTTCTTTCGTCGTTTTTCGACTTCAAATTGATATTTCATTAACATAGAATTATTGTTTAGATAAGCAGAACGAATTAAAAACTCGAGATGAGGATAATCTGAGATTTTTTCTATTTTTTGGGGTTTATGAGGTATATCGACCAGATAAAATTCACCTTTTGGGGTATAACCACTGCCGGTCACCTTAAATGTGGAGCCCCTTGCCCAAATATACTGTACTGCCATTTGACTTTTAGTGAGCGTGCCTGTTTTATCAGTACATATTACGCTCACTCTCCCCAAGCTATCCACCGAAGCTACATTTCGCACGATAACTCCGTATTCCGCCATGGCTACAACTCCAGAAAGCATAATCACCGTAACCAGCAGCGGGATATTCACCGGCATGATTCCCATTGCCGCGTTAAGACTTTCTACGAACTCGAATTTGCCGGTGGTGATTTTAAGGTAAATAAGTGTTCCCAGCCAAAGTAAGAAGATCGAGATTCCAAACCATTTACCTAGATTATCCATTTTCTTGCGAATGGGAATTTCAGTACTCTGTATTTCGGCCATTCCTTTCGAAATTTTACCGATTTCCGTATCAGAACCGGTGGCAAACACGATTGCGAGACAGTTTCCTGAGTTAATAAATGTTCCATAAAACAGAATGTTCTCTTGATTTTGAAGGTGTAAGAGTTTATTTTCTAAGGGATCCCCCCTATTTTTGGAAACAGGTTCGCTTTCACCGGTAAGGGAGGCTTCATTGACCCTTAAATCGTTGGAAGAAATAATTCGGGCATCCGCTGGCACTTGATCTCCTGTAGCAAGCTTTACTAAATCACCCACAACAATGTTTTTTGAATAAATTTCTACAATTTGCCCTTCTCGGATTACCCACGATTTTGGAGCAGCCATAGACTGAAGAGCTTCAAGTTTTTTGGTAGCACGAGCTTGTTGATATATAGCCACCACACAATTCATAATAACAACCATTAAAGTAACATAAACCAACGACATATTACTCGTTCCAAAAAGAAGGCTGGCAATTAGCATGATTCCTGCAGATATAAGATAGAGTATGATCAACCAGTTAAAAAGAGGTGCTAAATAGGTGGTAATAAACGAAGGTTTTTCTAAAGATAATATATTTTGGCCATATTTTTCTAAATTTTCTTGAGCTTGTTTCTCTGTCAACCCTAAATCTGGATGAGTTCCGAAATATTCAAAAATTTCTTGGCGTAAGAAAGCCCAAATATGCTTTTTTTCTGCTTTAATGCATTCTTTTTTATCAGCATCAGATTTTGATTCGAATTTAGAGCAATTATTATAAATATCTTGATGATCATTATTATTCAGCACGGATACTCCCTTTTATCTATAAATAAGGATTTAGAACAATCCTTTTCTACAATATATATTGTTGGATCGTATTAATTATAATACGTTGCATTAATCCCATATTTTCAAAATTTAATCAGCCTTGGTGATTGAAAAAACCTTCTAATTTATCAAGTTAAAAAAATAGAGGAGATTTTCTTCGCAAATGAGAAATATTTTTTGAAGTTTGCCTCCTTTATTAAATGAGGAATGTTCGTGGAAAATTCAATTCAAAACAAGATAGAATTATTAGCACCTGCAAAAAATTTTATGGCGTTAAAGGCTTCTGCACCTTATGCGGATGCAGTTTATTTTGGTGTTGAGAATTTTAATATGCGGATGAAAGCAGATAACTTTAGTATTCAAGATCTCCCCAGAATCGCACAAATCTGTCATTTTCCAAAAGATCCAACTCATCGACGTAGAAAAGCATTTTTAACTCTAAATATCGTAATTTATGAAAATGAGTTAAATCAATTACGCAAGACAATAATTGCTGCTAAAAAAGCAGGTATAGACGCCATTATAGTCCACGATTTAGCCGCTATGCAAATTGCTAGAGAAGTGGGAATACCTTTTCATATTTCAACTCAATGTAATGTATCAAATTCCGAAAGCGCAAAATTCTACGAGTCTTTAGGGGCGGAACGAATAATTCTAGCCCGAGAATGCTCTCTTAAGCAGATTACACAAATTACTCCCAAAATGACGACCGCCTCTATTGAAGTATTTATTCACGGTGCCATGTGCTCCTCTATATCGGGGAGATGCTATTTATCTCAAACAATTGCATGTTCGGCTGATAAATCTGCAAATAGAGGGGTTTGCACTCAACCTTGCAGGGGAAAATGGACTCTGATATCTGAGTCAGGGCATGAATTCTTATATGATGGAAAACGCATTTTAAACTCGCGCGATTTATGTATGATAAATTATATTCCGCAGCTAATTGAAGCAGGGATTAAAAGTTTCAAGATTGAAGGCAGAATGCGCCATCCACATTATGTAGAAACGGTTTCTCGGGTTTATCGCAAAGCAATTGATGCCTATTATGAAGGAAAATTCGAGGAAAAGCGGAAAAAAAATAAATGGATAACGCAATTAAAACAAGTTTATAACCGAGGTTTTACCACTGGTTTCTATTTTGGACGGGCATCTGAAAAGGATTCGCAATTGAACAGTCCTGCAAATATTTCGCATTTTCGATATATAAAGATGGGAGAAATTGTACAAAGTTTTCCCACAAATGCTGTGAAAATCCGCCTATTTAATGGAACTTTGAAGGTAGGAGATGAAATCATTGTAATGAGCACTAAAAAAGGAGGAGAAACCTACTTTACTCAAAAAATTAAAGATATTCGAAAAGAGAATAAAGATGTTACAAAAACGGCTCCAGCAACAATAAATTCTCCGGTAGAAATTACATGTAAATTTGATAACGCAACTTCGGTAGAATGGCAAGATGCTATCTTCAAGTTCACGGATGAGACTTATCAAAAATCTTTAAAGAAAAGATATGCAAAAAAGCCAAAATATAAGTTGAAATGAAATTATTCTGAAGATGAACTACTGAGGTTTCGTCTTAAGATTTTGATCCTTCTGCGATAATTTACAATTTCTTCATTTAGTCTGGCAATTTCTTTCTTTCCAAGAGTCAATTCTGCTTGTAAATTAGATATTTGTTCTTGAAATTGTTGTATCTCTTGATTCTTGGCGTCAAGTTCACTTCTTAATTTCTCAATTTCAGCCTTATACTCGCCGCCATTTTGAGCTTTCAACAATTCAGTCTCCATTTCTGAAGCTTTGCGCTCTGTAAGTGCCAAATTTTTCTCCAGATCAGCGATTTTTTCAGAAAACTCCACTTTTTGTTCTTGAAATCTCCGCTGCAAATTCAAATTATCTTGGCGAATAGAATCAAATTTATCTTGCAAATCCTTCAATTCTTTTTTCAGTTGATCGTATTGATCCTTCATAACTTGGTATTTTCCACTCGATTCAGAGGCTAAAGCGAGTTGCTCCCGTAGTTCTTTATTTAAACTATCCACTTGTTTCTGTAGAAATTCCTTTTCAATGTTATCTTTAATCATTTCTGGAGTGAGTTCTTGTGCTTTCTGATATTCTTGCTGTAAAGATTCCAGTTGTTTCTCTAGACGTTGAATAATCGCTTTATTTCCGCTGTTTTCACGTTTTAATTCAGAAATCCTATCAAATAGTACTTCTTTTTGAGAGATTAATTCTGCAATTTTTTCATTTAACTCTTCTTTTTCAGCAGTTATTTTCACGTTTTCAAGAAGCGCATCATGAAATTCTTCTTCTTGTTTTTGCAATTCCTCAATAATGGAATCTTTTTCCCGCAACTGCTCCGCTAAGTTTTCTTGGGAAGCGATTTTTTGTTGTAGTTCCTCGATTTTTGCAAAAAGTTCTTCTTTTTCCTTTTGATGAGTTTGATGCAATTCTTGAATTTGACTGGTTTTATCTCTTAAATATTCATCCTTTTGAATCAGTTGTTGTTCTGCTTCATCTAATTTATTATTTACTGACTCCAATTCTTCCCGATATACCATTTTTTGAAGTTTTTCTTGTAATTCATGAAGCTCTTGCTTTAGATCGGTAATCATCAATTCTTTTTCTTGGAGGTGAGCGCTTAAACCCGCTTCTAGGGAACTTCTATCTTCTTGAGTACTATTAAATGTCTCTCGTAAATGTGATAATTCTTGTTGGGCATTCTGTAAATCTCTTTGTAATTCTTCAATTCGAGAATCTTTTAAAGACACAGAGTTTTCTAATTGGTCGTATAAAGATTGCAAGTTTTGGAGATTTTTTTGTTTTTTGTCCAATTCATGAGTTAGATGTTCTGTTTTATCATGTAAATCATCTAGAATAGATTGCAGAGAATGCTTTTCTTCTAATAAATTCATATTTTCTTGTTCATATGTGTCAATTTTGCTTTGAAATTCTTCGATTTTTGGAATATCAAGTTGATATTCTGCCAGTTGATTATTTTTTTGTTCTAACTCTTCTGTAATCTCTTGAAATCGTCTTTGGAATAGTTTATTTTCATTAGTAAGAATCGAATTCTCAGTTTTTTGAGATTCAAATGCTTTTTCTAACTCCGCATTACGCGCCCGCAAAGCATGAACTTCTTCATTCAATTCTTGAAATCTAGTTAAATCAGTGTGAACTGCTTCCAATTCCCTGATCTTTATTTGAATTTCCTCTTCAAGTTTTGCAATTTTAGCATCTTTTTCCATTAAAATAGTTTGGAATCTTTGAAATTCATCTTCATTTGGGATAATTGTGGAAGAAGCCGTTTCTGGAGATTGTTCTGAAGTTGATTCCGACTTAACAATAGAAGGTGTAAAAAATTCCAATAAATCTGAAATATTAGTAAAGGATATATCATCTTTATAAATAATCTGCGGATGATAACTCATAGAATCTAAAAACCTATTGATTAAATCACTCATTAATTCCTTAACTTTTGTTTCTTCCAATTTTTTTAGATTTTCAGCCAATTGATCCATCATGTTATTAATTTGCTGTGTCTCAGCCTTATTTTTAGTTAAAATTGCAATTTCATCTTGTAATTTTTCATGAATTTCTAATAAAGATTTGACTCCGATAAATAAAGATTTCACCCGAAGTAAAGTATCAGGATCTAAATTGCGTAACTCTTCTTTTGTCTCCAAGGAAAGGGGAATGTGAAGGTTTTGAAATAATTTTAAAATAGATTCGTAAATATTTTCAGAAGAAGTGTCTCCATTCATGGCTAACTAGATAGAAATCATGTTGTGCTAAAAATTTAATCCATCTATTTCAATTAACGAGTAAAAAAAGAAAGAATAATTTAACCTCAACGAGAAAATTCTTCCCAATCAAGATTTTGTTCCACTTGTTCATAACAGATTTCAATTTCATCAAGCTGAATGTCTGAATGAATATTCTGCAATTTTTCTGTGATGGAAAAAGTATCTCCTGCAGCTAATATTGTCGGAATTTGTTTTTCTTCCGCTTTTTTAAGAAGAGATGTTTCTGGTCGAAGATTACCGGTAAATATAAGCAGAGAAATGGGAGTTTCTAAGGCATTTAATGCAATATCTATTCGATCTCCGCCAGTAATGACACAAACGTTCGGTTTTCGTTTGATATATTCAATTGCTTTATTGCTGTGCATAGCACCAATTACAAAATTCGCAATTTTTCGATTTTTGATCTTAACGAACTCTCCAGTGAGCAATTTACCATCAATAGCCTCAAGAATTTCTGCAATAGTAGGAAATTCCAGAGTTTTAACGCTCTTTAATCCCCCAATCAACGCAATATTACTATTTCTCATCATAGGAAGATAATATTTTTGAATTCGATTTTCTAAAGTTGAATTAACTGGGCTAAGGATAACCCCCCCAATTTCACATTGCTGCATCCTAAAAATTTTAACCGCAGCTAAAACATCATCAAAATCACTATCCCCGGCAATTGGAGCACAGATAATTACCTTAGCATTGAAATTCTTGGCGATATGAGCATCACTTAATTCAACTGCAGCATACTGTCGATAATCATGATTGCCTTCAATTAATACCACATCAGTTCGAGATGCAATGAAATCATAGGCATCAGTGATTTTTTCTAAAATTTCGGAAGATTCTTTGGGAAGAATTTCATCTAAGAAAAATTTAGGATTTAATAATAAAGGACAAAGTTGTTCCTGGCTGAATTTTCGAGCCACAACAGCAGATATAACAGATGCGTCTTTATCAGTTAGATTTTTAGGTTTAATTGTGGAAGAATCCCCGATAGGTTTAAAATAACCAGGATTTATCCCATTTTCTTTAAATTTTAAGTATGCTCCAATTGCAACAACAGATTTCCCTGATCCACGCTTGGTTGATGATAATATAATACTTTTTGAAGTCATTTTCTATTTACTCCTTTTTATTAATGCTCCTTTAATAGAAATTCAGTATCTAAATTTTCGACTTGATCTCTACAAATCTGAATTTCAGAAGGCTGAATATGAGTCTTTATTCGCCTTATTTGCTCGCTAACCGTAAATGTATCTGCACTAGTAGTTAACAAAGGCACTCCCTTTTCTTGAGCAACGCTCACAACTCGTGGCACTGGTTCCATATTTCCGGTAAAAATAATTAGTTTGGTACTAGTATCTAAAGCAGCTAACGCGATATCAGTTCTATCTCCTCCTGTGATAACGCATTTATCCACGTTTGCGCGTAAAATTTTCAATGCAGCCTCAGCACCCATTGCTCCAATAATGAATGATCCAATTAAATTGTTTTTTACTTTGAGAAAATCACCCGAATATAATTTAGCACCTGTGGCATCCATTACTTCAGCGACAGTGGGCTTTTCTAAATCACGAACATTTTGCAAAGACCCAATCACATGGATATCTCGACTTTCTAAGAGGTCAGTATGGTATTTTTTGATTCGGATTTCTGCCATTTTACTTCTAGCATTCAGAACTACCCCCAAAACATTCAATTTTTGAGAAGTTAAATATTGATGACAAGTAAATACTGCGTTTAAATCATCATCATCTTCAATGGGTGCACATATCACAATATCTGCATTAAATTCTTTAGCAAAATAGACATCATCTAAATTCACTGGTGCATATTGAGTGAAAGAATGATTTCCTTCAATAATCATATGATCTACTTTATTTTGAATGTTAGAGAAAGAGTCTTTAATTTGTTGTTGAATTTCCCGAGCATCTTCGGGAAGAATCTCTTCTAAATAAAATTCGGGATTTAAGAAATATGGACATATTTCCTCTTTCGAAAATTTTCGGGCAACCACACTTGAAATTACACTAACATCCTTATCCGTCCGGCTTTTTTCCTGTTGGGTCATGGCATCACCAATGGGTTTAAAGTATCCCATATTTTTCTCTTGTTCTTTCATTTTTAGGTATAACCCAATCGCGACCACACTTTTTCCTGCACCAGATTTGGTGGAGGTCAACATGATGTTTTTTCCCATTTTCTCTTCACCTATAATAAAAAAATTATTATTAATGTTTAATGGTTATTTTGATATCTACTGCTGAATAACCTTTTTCAGATTCAAAAACCAAACAAGGATTAATATCCAATTCGATAATTTCTGGAAAATCATTCACCAGTTGAGATAATCGGACCATAATATCAATCACACCTTCAATATCACTGCGGGGTTCCCCTCTAACACCTTCAAGAATCTTGGAAATATTGGTTTGTTGAAGTTGAGCCATTGCATCATTTCGATCATATTGATATGCTAGATCGAATTTAACATCTTTTACATAATTGGCATAAATGCCACCGCTTCCAACCATAATCATAGGACCCCATTGAGGATCCCGGTTGACTCCAAAGATTAATTCATTAATTTTCTTCTTATCTTCTTTGATAATCATTTCTTGTACTTCTACTCCGCGAAGATCGGCTCCTGCAGGTCCTTTCGTGCGAGCATTAGACATAATTGTGATAAATGCTTTTTTAGCTTCTTCAGCAGATTTTATATTTAGAACTACCCCTCCGCAATCCCATTTGTGAATTATTTGAGGGGACACAATTTTCATAACTACAGGAAATCCGATTTCTTCTGCTAACTGAGCAGCATCACGAGCCGTTTGGGCTAACCGTGATTTAGGATTTTTAATACCGTATAAATCAAATATTTCGGAAGTTTCATAACTCAATAAAACTACCCGTCCATCAGCTCGTACTTGAGAGAGAATCTCTTTTACACGCTCTTTATCCACTTCAAAATGTTCGATTTTCTTTGAAGTTATAATAGGCGCATTTTGAATATCATTATATATTTTTAAACCATTTAAAACACGCACTGCATCTTCAGGAAATGCATAAGTAGGAACACCGCCTTGGGTCAAGACTTTAGCCGCTTCGTTAACACTCACACCTCCAATAAAGCTGGCTATCAATGTTTTTGTTGGATATTTTTGATGTAAGGCGGTTATTTTTTGAGCCACTTCCAGAGGTTTAGTTTGAGCTTGAGGTGTTAACAAAATAATACACCCGGCTACTTCAGAATCTGAACACTGTAACAGAATATCTAAAGCATCTTCATAACGTTCAGGGGGAGCATCTCCAATAATATCTACTGGGTTGTAGAAGTTTGATTCTGCAGGAAGGACACTTCTTAATTTATCAATAGTATCCTCGGAAAAACGGGCAATACCTAATTTCGCAGCTTCCATTGCATCGGTACAGACAATTCCTGGTCCACCAGCGTTGGTAACAATTGCAAATTTATCTCCTTTTGGAATAGGAGCAATAATGAATGTCATACAATAATTGAACAAGTCAGAAATCGTTTCGGCTCTAATTACACCTGCCTTCTTAAATGCTAAGTCAAACGCAATATCACTTCCTGCCAAGGCACCCGTATGGGATGAAGCAGCTTTTGCTCCAGCTGCACTACGCCCAGATTTAAGTAAAATGACAGGTTTCTTTTTGGATGCTTCGGAGACAACTTTAAAAAATTTATCACCATCTTGAACAGATTCTATATATGCCGCTATTACTTTAGTCTGTTCATCTTGAGCAAGGTATTCAATGAAATCCACTTCATCTGCATCGCATTTATTTCCTAACGAGATAAAACTGGAAAAACCAATTTGGTTTTCAATTGCCCAATCCAGTAAACCTGTCATCATTGCTCCAGACTGAGATAGCATACCAATATGCCCTTTATCTGGAGATAGAGAAGAAAATGAGAAATTTCCATCAGTAATTAACCCCAAACAATTAGGTCCTAATATTCGCATATTATATTGCTTGGCTAATTCATTGATGCGATTTTCACGTACCATTCCTTCTCCACCGATTTCTTTAAATCCAGCGGTGATAATTACAAGAGATTTTACACCTTTTTTTCCACATTCTTCAACCACTGGAACACAAAATCTACTGGGAATACATATAACTCCTAAATCGATATCTCCAGGAACATCTAGAACTGATTTAAAGGCAGTAAAACCATATATTTCACTTTCTTTCGGATTAATTGGATAGATTTTTCCTTTATATCCCGATTTTTCCATATTTAATAATACAGTATGGCCAATTTTTCCCAGTTTGTTACTAGCTCCTATAACCGCAACAGATTTTGGATGAAAAAATGGTTGAATAGATTGAACAGTCGATAAGGTCATTGCTATTCTATCCTAACTCTTTACAATTACTTCAAGCTCATAATTGTTTTATAATTTATTCTTTTGATAACTTTTAGGATTTTTTCTCTATTTTGAAATTGCATTTTATAAGCACTTTTATATTTTGATGATCGAAATTTGCTCATCCACAGAAATTTCTGTTTCACCTTGATACTTCCATGAAAATGCATGTTGTTCTTGAACAATTCCTTCTCGTTGCCGGGTAATATGCTGGCAAGATACTCCCGTTAAGAATCCCCATGTAGGATCACATTCTCTCCATCCTCCTGCTTGAGGAGAAAAGAACTCACACCAAGCATGAGGTTCTAATTTTAAACTGGGAAGATCGATAACCCAACCATGCACTATTTTGGCCGGAATCCCGCCTCCACGAAGAATTGCTACAAAGAGATCGGACATTTCTGAGCAATCTCCTTTCCTTGTTTGCAAAACTGTGCTGGCATCTTGCCGAATACCATTTATTTCATAAGTAACTTTCTGATTCACAAATTCAAATGCTAATTGAATGAATTCTGAAGCATTTATTGCATTATTTTTCAGAATTTGAACCAGATCCCGCAGATTTTTACTTTTCAAAGGCCAAAATCTTGAAGATTTAATCATAATTTCCCCGATAGTATTGGGAGCAGTTATTTCTCTATATTCCTTCCATTTACCAAAATGAGGTAAAATTATACTTGCATTACCATTTTTCAATATTGACAGGATAAAAGGAGAAACCGTCCTAAAGACAAAAAAAGGAGAGATCATCCCTATTTGGCAGAC
>CAYRPF010000041.1:0-26410 GCA_964426185.1 uncultured archaeon
TTCATTTCACATGGACATGCAGATCATTGTTCTTTTATGGGATCATTACCAGAAGTTTATGTTTCAAGCAGAGAAAATCTCCAAAAACCATACCATGAAACCAATCAATCTGAGAAAATACGATATTATCCGTTTCCAATTTTAACCACCTCCCGAAACTTTCAGATTTTGGAAACTCGATTCAATTGCCAATTTATTTCACTATTTGATTGGTATGATGCACTTTTTTCCGATCAAGAAAAGAGAAAAAATGGAAATAATATATTTGCACATAATTCATGGTCCCAATCAGAAATCCATATAGCGTTGAGATATTTAAATAAATCAAGAAAATATTATTGTAAATTTTTCATGGGTGAAATTAAATCAAATAAAATATATATATCAAATAATTCAAATAACATTTCAATATTTTTTCCAGATGAGCAAAATTTTGAATCATGGTTAATTGGACAGCGCTATTTTTATCCGATTTTCATTGATGATTATGTTATATGGCTTATCCCCTCTGGACATGTTATTGGGGCATGCTCACTCTGCATTTCCAAAAAATCAACAATTTTGGTGGAAGCTGAAAGATGTTCTGAAAATTTCGTTATTATGGATAATTTAGATAAAAATAATCAACTAAGTAAGTGTGATTTTGTTTATTATGGTGAATACTATCCTATTTTTCGTGGCCATTGTTTAATTCCACCACCAATTCAATCAAAACATATAGTTTTAGATATGTTGTATGGAGACCCAAGAAAAATATTCCCAAGTTTTACAGAAGAATTAACAAGGTTAAAAACTTGGATAATTAACAATATCAAAGAACGAAATCTCGTATTTTTTTGCCACCAGTTGGGAAAACCCCAGTTGATTTTGGAAATTCTTTGCGATGTCTTGGCTAATAAAATTTTAAATCTTCAAAAAGCAATAACCCAAGAGCAAGAAGAAGTCCAGGAAAAAAGTTTAGAAATACCCACTATCCCGTTAATTCTTCCAAATGAATATTTCAAACTCTTTGAAAGCATACTTCCAAGTTCCATTATGAAATACCTAAAAAAAAATAAAATTTTATTAAACAAGAGTTCCGCAGCCCAGTTAAAGATTAAAGATCAATCAAAGTTTATTTTATTGGAAAAACCTCGACAGAGAAATTCAAGTACATTTATCAATTTTTACCATAAATATCATCCTTTAATTGCTGAAATATCAGGATGGTGTGGAGATCTGAAATTTCGTGAAGAACATCTTGCAGATGAGTATTTTGAAATTACAGACCATTTTCCTATTAGAGAAGCCACTTTTTGGCTAAAAAAAAGCCAATTTACGAATATTTGGATAACAAATAATTCTTCAAATTTACCAATTAAATATCTAATGGAAAATCTCGATAATTGCCATAAAAGTCACCTTATTGAAGATTTTACGATCTAATTTTTTTATTGATATTGAAAACTCTCGGATATTTTGCACAGCGATAAAGATCCACAATTCAAAAAATCAAGATCTAATGATCACTCTAAATTTATGCTTTTTGGCAGTTTTTATTATTGTTTCCTTTCTCTATACCGTTTAAAATGACCAAAACCCGCTGTTCTTCCGTTTCCTGTATTCATATCCTCTCCAAAACGGGTTAGAATATCCAACCATTTTCCCATCGGATTCTCTACATCTTCGTTAAGGTATTTAATCCAACCCATGGCGCCGGCGAATTTAACATTCTTTCCCATGCTCCAGGCATGAGTTTTCATTTGATAGGATGACACGGAAACATTCTTTGAAACCCATTCAAAGAATTCAGTAGGAACGGCCATTTCAGTGCCGGCAAAGACACTATCCCATAATTTAGCCAGATTTGGAAAGAAATATTCAGGTAACGGGAACCGCATTGTGGAATTCCTCCCCCTTATGCTGAAGGCGGTGGGTGAGAGAAATTTAACGGATAAACTCGGTATAATCGTAGCTGATTGAACCAGATCCTTAAGACTTTTCTGCTTAATCTCGACTTGAGTAATAACTGCTTTTTGCATGGCATATTGAATGGTTGATTCTTTCTGCTGCAGGATAAAGTCTAAAAGGGTGCGCGAAATGTTATCGTTCAGTGAAGAAATTATATATGTGATTTTTTCCACCTTAGAATTCCTTGAACCAGTAGAATTGGTAGAGCTGCGGAAACGGTTATTTCCGGACCTACGATTCAACTGCTGGGGATAATGAAGCTTTTGTTGAAGTGCATAGTCCAGAACAAACAAAGGAGAATCTTTCGGTTGTTTTTGATGAAGTAAATTGCCAATGGTGGCATTATATTGTTTCAACCAATCCATGAAGATGCCTCGGAAAATATATGCGTAAGGTTTTAAGAAAAACGGACCGGTTGACTCGTGTGGGTAGAGGGTAAAAATAAACTGAGTTAGCTGTGTCATTTAAGTGTCATTATTTGTAATTCGAAGGTGTTTAATAATTTATAGATCTATACATATAAATCGCATATTCGCAAATAATTCACAACAATCATGCAATTTTTTAACAATAGCCATATTATGATGCAATTATTAATCGAAATTTCTTTTACGAAAAGAGAGAGAATTGAACTTCTGAAAAAGGAAAAATTTAGGGTTGCTGAAATTAAAATCAAGCCAATTGAGACGATTAGTGATTAAATTAATGGATTTTGGGGCTTTGAACTCTCTAATTTGATGATTTATTATTTAATATATTCCATAGCTTTTCTTCGAAGCCTTGTTCAAGTTCACAAAATTATTTTCGCACATGTGGGGGTGTACCAGAACGCTGACCATTCAGCCAGTGTCTCAATGTATTCTCCCCACGCATAGGGGTGTACCAAGTTACCTTTGCTTATGCTAGAAGTATGGATCTGGAAGAATCGATTTTAAATTTAGATATGCAAGGTAGTTTTTCATAAAAAATACACGTATTGACTTAATAAATATAAAAATTGAGAAAAAGGAAAGAAATCACGTAAAATTTAATAGATAGTTTGAATTAAGTAAGATAAGGAAATTTTTCTAATTTTAAATAATCATCAAACAGTCGTTTTTCGGCGTTTGACACTAATTATTTATGAGTTGAATTATATGACACAAGAACAATGGATTATAGAAGAACATCAACGTCGTGATCAAGAACTCCTTGATCAACAATATGAAAATGCAATTATGCGAAAAGTCGTAAATCAATCATTATTAATTTCTAAAAAAAACGCTAGAGCATATAGTGGGTAATTCTTTTTTTCTCAAAATTAACTAAATTTTAACATGGTAGATTAAATGTGCTATAGAGAAAGATTTCGATCATTTATCTTCCTGTTAAAATCCAAGTTCACAAAATTATTTCCCTCAAAAAGAAGAGGTATATTTTTTTGCAATTTTTTAACAATAGCCATATTATGATGCAATTATTAATCGAAATTTCTTTTACGAAAAGAGAGAGAATTGAACTTCTGAAAAAGGAAAAATTTAGGGTTGCTGAAATTAAAATCAAGCCAATTGAGACGATTAGTGATTAAATTAATGGATTTTGGGGCTTTGAACTCTCTAATTTGATGATTTATTATTTAATATATTCCATAGCTTTTCTTCGAAGTCTTGTTCAAAATAAACTTGATCTTGTAAAATATTATATCTGATGGAGTGATTTTCAATGAATTCTTTCAAATTAGGGTATTTTTTCCGGTATTCATTATAATAATCATTTGTTATTATATAACCGTTATTTCTTTTAGCAAAACTTATGATAAACCAATCATCATCTTGACCTTTTGGTGCTTGATTCACATTTGATTGCTTTAGTAATGTATTAAATGTTCCGACTTCGATTTCTGCTATATTATGCCGAATTCCTGCACCAAAAAGGATTAATATCTTTTCTTCTGGAATACCGAGTTCAATTAATCTATTTTTACATTTTATTACATCTGAAATTCTCGCAAATTTTGAATTAGTGTTATTTCTAGCAATATTTGATCCATCAAGTATGAAAGAATAATCTAATTTTGGAGCAATTTTTGAAACGCTTAAATCTTTTCTTTCCCTTGATATTAGGTTTGTGGCATTTAATGCCAAGGTTAATGTTTTTTCATATGGGAAATGAATTTCCTGATAATATCCTAATTCTTTTACTTGTTTGTAAAAATCTGAAACGTCTAGAAATTTTTTTTGCAGGAATGCTAGTCTTTCTGAATTTCCAATTTTCTCTTCTGATCTAATGGAATTATTGAAAGCAGAGTGAATAGCAGCGATATCTTCTTTTATCGGAAGGATATTAATAAATTTTGCAATATCACCATCTTCAATCTTCTCTCGCTGAAATTTGTACAAATCCATACTGTGTTCATGATCCAATAACGCATATGATTCATCTAAAATAACAACGTTATATTTTGCAACATTAGAAGCGATTGAAATAATAGCTCGGCAATATGCGTATGTTTTTTCACCACTCGAGAAATCATTTAAATCTCTTTTTTCTTCAAATTCTTCTTTGGTTTCAAAGATGATGGTTTTTTCTGTTATATCAAATCGTTTGATTTTTCTATATTCCTTAAATACGTAATCAAAAAACTCCTTTTTACTATAGATATTCCGAAATATTTGATCAAATTGTGAAGTAATTAATTCTTTATTCTTCAAATTCTTTGGTTTCGTTCCTTTTATTATTCGAGAAATATCTTCTTGAAGATCTTTCAATTTTTTGTATAACTTTTGAGTGTTTTTCTTATAATTTGAAAATTTATCTTTGATTTTAGAAACAAATGTAAGAAAATCTCCACAATTTTTAAATTTAAATTGTCGTGCTGATTTCTCTACTTCTTTATTTAAAATCTCAATTTCTTTTTTGATGCTTTCAATTTTTTCCTTAACATTTTCCAACTTCTTTTTATGTAGTATTAATTTTTCATATTCTTTATTGTGTTCCTTTTCGATTTTATTTAAGATAATTTCGCATTCATCAACAGTTGAAATCTCTGATTTAATTTCCATTTTTCGAAGATCACTTTTTATAGCAATTTCTGTAGGACTTTCATCAATTTTTTGCTTGATTTCTTCTAGATTTTGAAGTTTACTAATAATATCTAATTGCTCTTCTTTCTGATTTTTGATAAGTTCTTCAATTTGTTTCTCTTTAGTTTGAAATTTTTTATAACTTTCTTCTAAATCCAAAAATTCGTCAATACTTCTGTGAAAACCTTTTTGTTTCTTTTCAATTGAGCTAATTTTTTCTGATATTTCAGCATAATTGGATAATTTTTCTAATATATCTTTTTTATATCGAATAGAATTATTCAATTTCTTTACTTTGTCTTGATAATCCTTCAATGCAGGTTTTTCTTTGAAAATCAAACTTGATGAATTTAAAGTGTTATAAAGATCACTAAAAGAGAGTTTAATCTCAGTTTTTGGATAAGATGTATGAATAAATGATAAAATTTTTTCATCTTTCCACTTATTAGAACAAGCTTGACTACAAATATCCCTTAGTCTTGTGATGTATGAATTAATTTTTAAAATTCGATTATTCTCGTTATTTAATTGTTCAATTTTTCTTTTTATTTCCATTATTTCTTCTTGCAGATCTTTTATATTGTTAGAAATTTCATTTTGCGTTTGTGTAATTGAATCTAAAGAAATATTATATTGCGTTTTAAGAATTTCAATTATATTTTCTTGTTTACTTTGCAACTTTTGAAGTTTGGTTAATATAATTTTTTCATCTTTGTTTAGATTCTTATCAAAATCTTTTATTTTAGTTTGGATCTCTTGTAGATTAAGGTAATTCTTATTTATTTGTTCTTGAATTGTTTTTGATTGCTCTTTTTTTAAAATTAACTGATTTTCTATATCTTCAGGATTATTTTGCAAAATAAATTTAAGTTTTTTAAGCATTTCCAATTGATTTTCATGAAATTTTATCTTGCTTGTTCGTCTTTTTATACTATTTAATAAATCATCATGATTATCCAGAAGTTCATTATAAGTTTGTTGTAATTTTAAATAATTTTCCAAATCTGCTTGTCTTGAGGTATTTTTAAACCAATTTTCAAAATTTTCTAGAAATTCCATCTTTTTTTCTAGTTTCTGGAGTTTCTCTTCAATTTTACTTTTAAAAATATCTTGAAAAAAAGTAATTTGTTGATGTAAACTTTCATTTCCCCTTATTGTTCTTACATAGATTACCTTTCGGAATTTTTGATAAGATATCTCTGAACCGTTTTCATAAAATTTACCTAAAGTCATAGGATTTACTCGATTAAAATTTTTATCGTATTTCCACAAATAGGGTTGCAAATGGACCTTATAAGTTTCAGACTTTTCGGTGAGAAATTGAATAGTGCAATCCTTGATGATTTGAGAGTATTTTGAAAATTCACCTTCATTTTTAAAAGTATATTCTCCTGCTGCAATTTCCATCAATGTGGATGCCATTGATTTCCCTACACCATTTTTTCCATGAATTGTGATTATATTTTCAGGTAAAATCTTGGGGATTGTTGATCTTCCCGTTGTTTTAATTTCAATCCCGATCATTTCGGTCATCTTCATTCCTCCAACTTATTCAAATACTCAAGAAAATCATCATAGGAAACTCTCGAAAAGTTATTAAATTCGATTATAGAATCAATGAATTCTTGGAAAATGCTATTTAATTCAAAGATTTGCATTGCTTTTTGAATGAATTCATCTGTAATTTCTTCATAATCCAAAATAAACACCTCTGTTTGTCTTGTTTCTTGTATTTATTTTGATATTCATACAAAAGAATATTGATTTTATTCCTATTAATACATATACTTTCGATGATCCATTGAAATTTAGATTGATTTGTCTGAGATATATTCATCAGCTTTCAATGGTATTAGTTTATCTGCTTCAATAATACCAAGCTTTCTTGCTTCAAGATTTATCTTCCACAGTTCAGAATGGACTAAGGTGTTTTCTCTCGCATCTGTTTCATTGAACATTCCTGGTAAACGTAGATTTCCTATGTTGATGCTATCTATTACTCCATAAACAAAATTCGACGAGATTATTGCTCGTTTCTTTCCAAATTTGACAACTTTAAATTTAATTTGTGGTTTGAATTGATGACATTTATATTTAAAATGAAAGACATGATTTCCTTCAATATACATTGGCATCCCACAATACATGCACCTTTTTAAGTAACCCTGAGTGCGAAGATATCGATTTTCTTCTAATAAATAATATTTAAATTTCGTATAACCATATCGTAAGGGATATCCAGTACTACATTGGAATTTTACAATATCTTGATTTTCTTTTTCTATTTGAATCAAATAACTACTTATTCTTTTAATTGAAAATTCCTCTAGAAAAATATTTCCTCTTTCTAAAAAGAAATCAGATTGAATATAATCAAATATTTCATAAGATGAACAAGGTGAGAATTCTTGCAAAATTGAGAGTATTAACTCTTTCATCTTTTATCCCCTAATTACCTTTTAATCAATGAATATATAAATTATTTCTAAGCTGAATTCATGTTTTTTTTCTTTAATCGAGTTTTAGCGATCCAACATTGCCTGGGCGCCATGCAGCCTTATTGACTTATTAAGAAAATTTTTATTCAATTCCTTTGATTCTTACATTATTCAATTATAGGAATGCCAAAAATGCAAAATATAGATTTACCGAAATTTACAAAAGATATTTACGAAAGAATCTCCGAAGAACTAAAAAATCCATTCAAAAATGCCGAGTATTCCGGGAAAACATAACATCATTTTCAAAGTTACTAAATAATGATACCCTTCAGTTAGGTAAATGGAATTCCTTCAGTTAGGTAAATGGAATTTCTTCATGAATTATATCGAATATATCCTTCTTAGCTTCTTACCTTATATGTATTTTATTCTGCCATTTTGTGTTCTTTTGGCATATTTTATAAAGAAAATTTTACCATTTCACTCTTTTTTGAAATAAAAAGCTGAGTATTTATAAGATCTCCTTCCAAAAGATACATATTTTATGACTAGTTCGGGAAATTTGGATCTCAACTTTTCATCGGGTATCCCTGCGTTAGATGACGTCCTTCATGGCATTTTACCAGGAGACAATGTGGTGCTTAAAGTCGACGTGATTGAAGAATTTATCCCATTTGCGCATCGCTTTGCTCATTATTGCCACGAAAATAGAAAAGATTTGATCTATTTTCGTTATGCTCAACATGATCATTTGATACCAAAGGATGTCAAAGCCCATATCTATGAACTTTCTCCAGAAAAAGGTTTTGAAAATTTTATTTCTCAAATAATTAGCGTGATTGAAGAATTTGGGCGTGGGGCATGTTATATCTTTGATTCCCTCAGTGATTTATCTGTCGGGTGGTATTCAGATGTCATGTTAAGCAATTTTTTTATGCTAACTTGCCCTTATCTTTTTAAATTTGACACGGTTGCCTATTTTGCAGTATTTCGGAACCGTCATCACCAAAACACTATTACTCATATTCAAAATACCGCCCAAGTCGTCCTTGACATATATGAAAATAGCAGCAACCTCTATATTCGTCCTGTCAAAGTCTATAATCGATATAGCCAAACACTTTATATGCTCCACAAATGGTACAACACCCCAGAATTAGGTGAAGTTGTCAAACCAGTAAGGCAGAGCGCAATTATTGCAAAAACGTTAGAAAAACGATTACACCCATGGCTCGATGCAACCAATCGACGACCTGATTTCTGGCATATTACCTTCAATCGAGCTCAAGAAACCTTAGAAGGAATTTTATTGGGAGAAATTTCTCCAGTTCAAGCCCAAACCTTTAAAAATCGTTTATTGCAGATGGCAATAGTGCGTGATGACCTCCTCTTTATTTTAGCGGTTCAATATTTAGAATTAGAAGATCTGTTAGAGATCGGGAAACGGTTAATCGGAACGGGGTTTATTGGAGGCAAATCTGTTGGGATGATTTTAGCTCAAGCAATTCTTCGTAAAACGGATCCTAAATGGAATGACATCTTGGAACCCCAAGACTCTTTTTTTATCGGATCAGAAGTCTTTTACACTTACCTGGTGGTAAACGATTGTTGGTGGATGCGCCGGAAACTCTCCCACCATGCAACATTTCTTGAAGGAGTTGAAGCGACCCAACAGAAAATTCTCTCGGGTGAATTCCCCGATTATATCATTCAACAATTTCAAAGTATGCTAGAGTATTTCGGTCAATCACCTATTATTGTCCGTTCCAGTAGTTTACAAGAAGACGCCTACGGAAATTCTTTTTCAGGGAAATATGAAAGCATTTTCTTAGCGAATCAAGGACCTCCAGAAGAACGTCTAAAAAATTTTCTCCAAGCAATCAAAACGGTATATGCAAGTACTATTAGTCGGGATGCTTTGACCTATCGAAAGAGCAGAGGGTTATTAGAATCTGACGAACAAATGGCAATTCTTGTCCAACGAGTTTCTGGAGCAATTTATGGCGATTATTTTATGCCACAAGCCGCAGGGGTCGGATTTTCATTTAACCCTTATGTTTGGGATCATCGGATTGACCCAAAAGCGGGTGTCTTACGCCTTGTCCTTGGATTAGGAACACGTGCCGTAGATAGGACAGATGATGACTACACACGCGTGGTTGCTTTAAGCAATCCAAAACTCCGGGTAGAAGATAAATTTGACGATATTCGGAATAATTCACAACAACGTTTAGATGTTTTAGACCTTCGTGTAAATCGGTTCATTACATATCCATTTCGTAAACTACTGGAAAAATTAGAAGATTTTCCCATTGAATTTTTTGCCATTCATGACGTAGAATTGATAGAACGGATGGAGAAACTTGGAAGAGAAGTGAAATTTGCGTGGGTACTTACATTTGATAATCTACTCACAAAAACTCGATTCACTGAAGATATGCGAGATATGTTGCGAACTTTGCAAAATGCATATCAATGTCCCGTGGATATCGAATTTACAGTGAATTTTTACAATGAAAAGGATTATAATATAAACCTTCTTCAATGTCGACCGTTCCAAATAAAGCGTGAAATCAAAAAAATTGAATCTCCTGGTCAAATTGACGAAAAAGATTTAATGTTAGCTACGGAAGGACCAATTATTGGGACTAGTCTTGCAGTCACTATCGATCGAATTATATATGTCGTCCCTTCAGTTTATGGAAAACTCCCGATTCGAGAACGTCACGCAGTTGCACGATTGATTGGAAAGATAAATCAAACCCCGGTAGGTGGTTCAGGGCGAGTCCTTCTTTTAGGGCCTGGAAGGTGGGGTACGTCTTCACCAAGTTTAGGGATCCCCGTGAATTTTGCCGAAATTAATAATGTTTCGATCATTGGTGAAATGGCTGAAATGCATGAAGGATTAATCCCGGATCTCTCGTTAGGTACCCATTTCTTCAACAACTTAGTCGAATTAGATATGTTATATTTCGCCATTCACCCAGAAAAGGCGAATAATTTTATCAATCGAGCGCTGTTTGAACAAAGTAAAAATCGATTGACAGAACTCCTCAGTGGTGTTGAAAATTGGAAAGACGCAATCAAAGTCATTGATGTCGCCGACGCTTTTCCAAATAAGGCCCTTGCTGTAAATTTCAACACAGTGAATCAAAAAGGTTATTGTTACTTGATGGATAGAGCAAAGTAAACCAACAATTTTAAGAATCACTTCATGATAGCCGTACCTTGTAATTAAAAATAGTATACAGGAATCCATAGCATGGTAAAATCATCGTGTTTTTCAATTTTAAAGACATTTAAGGTAGCAACAAAAGCCAATTTAATTCCGTACTCCCTAATGAATGAATAGAATCCGCGTGAAACCTTTTTTCCACCGAGTTTTACTTCAATTGGAATAAGAAGAGAATTACTTTTACTCACTAAAACAAAATCTACTTCAGTTTTGTTAGTGGTGCGCCAATATTTTACTTCGTAACCTTCCAAATATGGCATAAGTTTTTTCAATAATTCTCCAAATACAAAATTTTCTAGTAAACACCCCTTTTCGGGGCCGCTCCGATTATCAAACGGTGTGAAATTAGATATCAGAGCATTTCTAATCCCATGATCAAGAAAGTAGATTTTTTCTTGCTTTCTTAATTCATTTCTCAAATTTTTGTGATATGGACTAAGTAAATGGATGATATAACTGTGTTGCAAAATTTCAAGATATGAATCAACAGTATTTCGTGATAGATGGAGCTCTGAAGATATTTCTGAATTTACTACAAAACCACCAGGTTGAGTTGCTAAAAGCGTGCTTAATTTGAAGAACTTAGTGCTATCACGTATTTTGAAGAATGAAATGATGTCTTTTTCTAAGTATAAAGTAATTATGTTTTGAAGAATCGTTTTTTTCAATTCACCATCTGATGTTTTAATTACTTCAGGATATCCCCCCCAAATCATGTATTCTTTTAAAAGTGCAATTACTTCATCGACAAAGGCGGGTTTGGGCATTTTGTCAATTATTTCATGGAGTAAATCATAGTTTTTTTCTTTATCTTTATCTTTAAGCAATTCGAGAGTTTTAACAATTTTTTCAAGCCCCTTTTTTCGATTGTCAATTATTTTACGAAGCCCAGTATCCCGTGCTTCAACAAATTCACAAAAAGAGAAGCTATAAAGGTTAAAAAGGAAAAGGCGTCCTACCAACGAAGGTAGAATTCTTTTTCTAATTTCCAAAGAAGATGATCCCGAAAAAATAATTTTAATGTGCGGGAATTCATCATATAGAAATTTTAGAATCATTCCAGCATTTTCGACATTTTGTATTTCATCCAAAAACAAATACAGTCTATTCTCATTTCCACCATATCTTTCAATAATTGCCAATGGATTTTGTTGTAATTCTTCTCTCAAATTCATAAAATCGAGGTTTAGAAATACTATTTTTATTTTAGAAGAAGTATTTTCTAATTTTTTTGGGTTTTCAAAATCATTACAATTTCCTACTTTTTTTAGATTTTCCAATTTTTCTTGCAAAATCTTCAACAATGTAGTCTTACCAACTTGCCTTGCGCCTCTAAGCCCCAAAATTTCCTTTCGATCGATGAATTTCATCAATTTATTCAGCAAATCCCTACTATACGGCATATTTTCATACATTCCTTAATTTTTTAACAGTTATTAGGGAATAATTTCTTTTTTTTTAGGTATTTGATTACTATATGTTTTAAAAAACTAAATTATTTGATCACTATATTATTCAAATAAGTAATAAAAATATTAGAATATATGTATTTGTATTATGATAATAAGCAACAAGAATTCTATAGGGTCAGTAAGTGTTTTAAATTAAACAAATTTATCAAAACCCGAGTAATTCTCTATCTAATATATTACCCAATATATTGGAAATCCAAGGAGTGAATAATCTACGATGGAAAATAAAAAAGAACGAATTAAGCACACCCACACTCGATATTATCAGAATAAGCAGTATTCTACGAAAATGCCAGAGCAACAACCAATCAAACAGTGTCCCGTCTGTGGAACCGAGTTAGAAGGCGATTACTGTCCGACTTGCGATGATGTAGTTTCTCTTTAATCTCGATTGGAATCGAGGTAAACTCCAGGAAGAATTTTGTTAAAAATACCCATTTGTTAAATAAAAGAAAGTTAAAAATAATAAAAAATATAAGAAAATACTTAGATAACTTAATATCTATCGTAATTTCGTTGGGAAGGGGCCTTCTCAGTAACTACTACGTTCTGAGCTTCTAAACCCTTTTGACCCTGTCGGGTTTCGAATTCCACTTTATCGTTTTCATTCATTGAAGCGAATTCATCGCCATCGACCTTAATTGCCGAATAATGTACAAAAACATCCTTGTCTCCTTCATCAGGAGTGATAAAACCAAAGCCCTTGCGGGCGTTAAACCATTTTACTGTTCCAGTTGCCATAATTTTCACGTCATTTGGATGATACTTCTTCTTTCTCCCAGAAATCGGATATAAAAAGCCGAAACTGGTTGATCGAAGAAGATCTTATATTGTAGATAAAATATCAAACAGAATCAGAAGATTGCGCATGAAGGTAGTACAAAGGATTGAAAAATCAGATGTCGAACCCACTAACGAATATTTCTAGAACCGAAAGTTTTTACCTAAGAAGTAGAGTGTGGAATTGCTATAAAACCTTTCGATTTTAAAAAATTTGGGAGATTCGAATTTAATTATAATATAAAAGGTATAATTCGTCTAAAAAATCTTAGTTAACTCAAAAATCGGGGATTTAAGTAAAAATTTTATTCCAGATTTCGCGTAATCGTTCTTTAAAATTCCCTGATTTGATTTTAGATAAATATTGATCAACTTGAGTCTGCAATTTAGCTTCAAATGGGGCAAATAAATCAAGATTTCCATCCCAATTTTTTAATTGATGAATTGGATAATTAGCAACAAATGCATCCAAAGCATTTTCTGCTTCGTTCCGAATATTCAGCTTTTTTACTTTAGAATCAAGTAATGCAAAAATCATCAGAGGCATTCCTTCATAGGTTTTAACCAAAGTATAAATATCCGAGCTGCCCGTAGAGAAATAAAACTCTTCGGTTTCACCCATATAATTTTCGCAAAAGGTATGAACTGCGGAAAGAAAGGGAATCATCGTATTTTCATTTATATTAAAGTCGATTTTCAAAGTTACAAATGGAATACCTGCTTTATTGCTGATAATAACTGCACGTACCCCCAATGAATCGGGTAAAGGTGATTTATTGGAAGAAATGGTCTTTGACATATAATATCACTGGATTCAATCTATTGAAGATAATGTATTAGCAATGTAGAAACAGTATAATCGATAGTAATACTATTCTTAATTCAAAATGCCCAAAAAACTTTCTTCTCTTTTAATCCGGTTTTGAGAAGTAAACATCAGGTCGATACGGTGCGTGATATTCTTTTCGTAGGTGTTTTATATTATAATCGCCTTTCTGTCCAATTTCTACAATTTCAACCCCTCCACAGCGTAAACATTGTTCAGGTTTCTCCAAATAACCGGTTAAAATGCTTCCACATCGCGGGCAAAAATAATGAATATCAGACAATGACTTCACTTAGAAAGAAATATAGCTTCAGAGGTTAAAAATTTATATTCACCTTTTATTCTTATAAAAAAGTTTCTGCCAATAAATGGGCTCTACAATCTTTTAAGGAAGAATTTGATTTATTTAACATAAGGAACATAATTTCTAAATTTATTGGTAATGAAATAAATAAAAATTAATAATTTAACCCTACTGGGGAATGAAAAAATATGAAATTTTGTCACAACTGCGGTGGAAAAGTAGAAGAAAATGTCAAATTTTGCCCTTATTGCGGAACACAACTTGAAAATTCAGAAACCAGAACTTTGCATGATTCAAATGCTAAAGTATACACTAGCGCTGATCCAAATTCGACCCTAAATTCAAGCCCAAGCTCAAGTTCAAACTATAGCACTTCTCAATCCAGGACCGTTTTTGAAGGTAATCGAAAGGATCGTATTGTAGCCGCCTTATTAGCTATCTTTTTAGGTGGATTTGGAGTGCACAAATTCTATTTAGGAAATATTACTATGGGAATTATTTACCTTATTCTCTCCTTTACTGGAATACCAGAAATAATTGGATTTATTGAGGGAATCATTTATTTGACCAAAAATGATGAAGAATTCTATCGAGATCATGTCTTACCTATTGAAGAAAAAAGAGCTAGTTTAATGTCTTAGTTTTTTGGATTTGTTCTTTTAAATCAGAGGATCAAATATTTTCCCAGAAAGAAGCATGCTTCAATTTTCGGAACTCATGATAAGAATCCAACTTCTACGTTTTTATTTCGGGTCAAGGAATAGATTGGACAAATCAAAATCTTTAAGTACCCACAATCCTTTAATTCGTTAACTTTGAGAATAATAAATACAAGAAATTCTTGAAGTTAGGTGAGAAAACAAAAGTGTAATGAACTCTGTTTAAACGCCCGATGATCTGAATTTCTTAATGATTCGGAATTAATCGGACACCCCAAAATGGGCATTGTCCAAAAAAGGAGGAAGATCTAATGAAAATGAATTATTTTATTTTACAGAAAGTGGTGGACAATCGTCCCGTTGTGGAACAATTTTCTGTCTCATTAGATGATTTACGTAATGGCATGCATCCTGATAATATCAAAGAAAAATGCATGTGCTGCTTTTTAGATATCAATTTCGAAAATGAAATTCAAGAAATTGAAGATGTCAAACGAAATACTGATTTACTGGATTTAACGGTATTATTAGATATTTCCTTGGATACATTAGAAGAAATCATTGAAGATAGCAGGCCTCGGTTGGATGATTATATTTCTTACATGCTGATTTTATTCAAAAGCATTAAAACTCATCCGAAAGAACGCGATGAGAAGAAGGAAAATCAGGTTGGTCTTTTGGTTTATGAAAATGTGGTCATTTCAATACATATTGAAGAGGTTATTCCTATTCCGCGTTTGTTTCAATATTTTCGTAAAAACCCCATGAAACTCATTAAAGGTCAGATAACCTACATGATTTCGCGCTATATGGACCTTTTAATTGATCAAACGATAGATGTAATTGAAGACTGGAGAAGATTTGCAGAAGAAATTGAACAGAAAATCCTTGCCCATAAAATATCCAATGAGGATGAATTATTAGAGCGTTTGGTGGGCATTAGGCAATCAATTTTCGATACAATGAAAATTTTGAAAGCAGATAGAGAGGTATTAGTTTCCATGACTGATACTTCAATGATGCACTTCAATCGAACATATATTCCGCGGGAATTAGATGACCACGTTCGACATGAAATTGATGAGTTGGATATTTTGCGTCAGATTATTTCTGACTTAATGAATCTTTATTTCAACGCGGAATCCAGCAAGCTTAATTCAACCTTAGCCCGATTTACCTTTGCTACTTCGATTTTATTGGTTCCAACAATAATAACAGGAATCTTCGGAATGAATAATAAAGAATTTCCCAATTTAAGCTTCTGGGCTGCTTGTGGCATCATGGCTGTTAGCATGGGAATACTTTGGATTTACTTTAAGATGAAAAAGCTAATTTAAGCGATCTAATTTAAAGTTATTATTTTTCAAAAAATTCATTAGTTCCCGTGTGTGTTGATCAATATGGACGAGGGCGCGGATAAACCCGAATTGTCGCTTACTATTGGTTTATTGGGAGCAAATCACGAAATTACAAAGTTGGTGGGAGAAGCATTAGGCTCTCCGGGACAACGTTCTGATTTACAATTTTACAACCGGTTGGATTCCTCATTAAATTGCGTTTTCACTGCGGTTGCCCCCATTGGTTATCCAGAAAAAGTTAAAAGTCTAATTCAGACATGCGCAGAAACTGAAATCCATGTAATGTGTGTGGACTGTTCCACTGGTATTACTCCTGAAATTGGAGAAATTATGGTTTTGATGGATATTTTTGCACAATATTACCAAACACACCCCATTGCGATAATCGGGGGGATTAATAAAAAAAATGAATGGCAAAAAGAAAATATCCAAGTCCAATTGTCGAAATTTACCGCTCAAACAAACTTGAAAGGTATGGAAATTTTATTTTTAGAGCAGCGAAGCGATTATGATCATTTTAAAGAAAAATTATTTCAAGTGGGTAAAGTAATTGCCCAAAAACGTCAGACAACAGCAGATGAAAAATCTGAAGTCGTCAAAGTTCTGATTGATCATGTTTTTCCTGTTAAAGGCGTAGGAACAGTGGTTTTGGGGTTAGTAAAACGTGGGGTGGTTCGAGCGGGAGAAATGTATGACCTTGCCCCTGTTCAAAATAAAGTAATCCTAAGGTCCATTCAAAAATTTGATCGAGACTTTAAAACTGCATATGTGGGAGATCGTGTGGGATTAGCCCTAAAAGGAGTTAAAGCACCAGAATTGGATCGAAATACGGTGTTTTCCACATTAAATTCTATGGAAAAAACAGCAGAAGTTAAGGGAACTCTTAATGTATCACCGTTTTTCAAACCACAACATCCTAGTGGTTGTATTACCCCTGAAGATACTCGCAATTATCATCTTATAGTGGATCTGGCCATTTCTCCTATAAAACTTATAGATGGAGACGCAATAGCCCCTGGAAAACATGGGCACCTTCACCTCAAATTGGAAAAACCGTTGGTTCACGATAAAGAAGGGTTAAGAGGGATCATAGCAGAATTTGGTCCTTTTCAGAAAAAACTTCGAATTGTAGGATATTTTCACCAAGATTAAAATATTATGCAAATATAAATATTTGCTAACTGGAATTGGCATCTAAAAATTTTAAATGTTCCAAGTATCTATCCTTATGTAGGTATGAAAATCAGTCGCCTTTTAGTCTTAATTTTTGGAATTGCCGTTCCCATTTATATTTTAATCACTTTTCTGACGTTTGATTTTTCTCTCACTTGGCTTCCTTCAGATTGGAGTTACAACAGCAAAACTGTTGATATCATCGTAAATGTTATCGCACCTATCTTCTATTGTGTATCATGGCTATATTTTAACTTTTTATTGGGTGATAGAATTGCCAAATCCTTAGAAATTATGAGAGGTACATCTGAAGGAATTTCTACTCACTACATTATTTTTTACGGCGTCAACGCACTTGTTTTGCTGATAGCTTTTCTGATTCCGATTTTTACTCCTATTGTGGGGATTCTTTCCTTTTCTTCCATTGTATTCAAATTATTAACCACCAAAACCAGTTGGGAAGATCTTAGTGAAAAAGGAAAAAAGACCATCAAAACTTTTTCTATTTTAGCTGCAATTCCGATTGTTTTCGTATCTATTTTTGTAGTTCCAGAATTAATCACTCAATCTATCTCTTACTCCAAAGCATTTTGGAACGTGGTTGTGAATCCACTTTTCTGGTTGGTAAAATCTTATGGCGTTGCCATTCCAATTGGTAATTTCATCAATATTTATCGCAGGGGCGTGGCTGAAGTCGAAGGAAGGCGATATGAACAGTCAAATATTGATATATTTCTGATTGAATTGATAATCACAGGATTCTTATTTTTCTTGGAATCGCAAAAAGTGGAATTTGTAAACATCTTGTATTATGCAGGAATGGCATTTTGGATATTAACCTTTTTTACTAATCTAAGGGTGGGTAAAAAGCGAGGAGGAAAAACTACAGAAAATCCCATTGGATTAATCTTAAACGCAATATTTTGGGTTGCTTGGTTCATTTTCGGCAATGATAACTTAGATCCCAGCTTAGCTTGGGTAAAACTTGCGTTAACAATCGTATCAGCAGTAATCTTTTTCAGTGCTTTTCTGCTAATTTTCATCGGACACCCAGATCTGGATGATTAATTTATCTATTTTTTCTACAACGGAAAAGGATTAAATTTTTTCTCTTCCCTTCCTTTTCATAATTAAGATTATTTTAAAGCAATGCTAAAAGAGAAAAGAGGTAATATGTGGATGACATGCGGATTTAGAATCTTCCCAAAAAATAATTTTAAATAAGAGGGGGATTACTATGTTAGTGTTAGAACTTCAACAACTGAAACACCCCGTGCCGACACAAAAAACTCTTGAACGTTCTGAACTACGCTCAAAAAGAGGTGTCTAATTGACGATTGAAATGAAAACAATTACAATATCCGACATATGCCCGAAATGTGGGTCAAAAATGGTACCAAGACGCCGCATCTCTCATAACCGCCCAGTTCATATTCTCCAATGTAAAGTATGTAGGCACTATATTATATTGGAAAATGAAGAGTAATTCTGCATGGGTATTTTTAATTCGTGTTTTGCATTTTTATTTGATTTTGATATAATATTTGAACAAAATCTGATTTTTATTCCAGATTTTTACATTTTTCAAGAAAATCTTGTATCTTAATTCCTGAGCACGATACAATTTTTGTGGTGGATGTATGCCCGTGCCGAATTTGAAGATTTCCTTTGGAAATTTGAAATTTTCTAGCTAAAATATCAATTACTGCTTTATTGGCTTTACCTTTAATGGGGGGAACGCTTACTGCAACTTGTAGTTCTTCAGAAGTTAAAAGAAGACGTTCAACCTTAGCATTAGGTTTTACATGAACTTCCAACAAAAATTCGTTATCTACTGCAGAATTGAGTTTGATAAACTTATATGGAATGATCATTGGCTCTGAATCTGAAGATTTAGCATTAAATGATTTGTTTTTCTTTTTTTTTATGTTAATCTCCCCTCTTGATGTATTCAATACCGAAGGTTTCGACTCCTCCAACCAAAATTTGATAAGTATCTATTAACTCCCATGGCCTTTCATAATCTGGAACTTGCTCAACTCGCTGAAGCATTCCTTTAATTTCGACTTTATCTCCACTTCGATAGAAACCCACAAATTCATGTTCATAAACTAATAATCGAGTTATTTTGTCGGCATCCTTACGAAATTTTGGTGGACATTGAAGGATATTAAACACTTTAATATTAAATAAGCCCGGATAATCAAAACCCCATTCATCCGATACAATTTGAGCTTGAACACAACAGACATCAAAAGAAATAAATCGTGAATCGGGAGTAAAAAGAGGGCATTTCGGTAATTCTAGATAACTTGGAGCAAATGTTAATGAAATTTTTCGTTCGTTATAAAACATAAGATAAGGTTTATGATAGATATAATCGAAACACTCTTCCATGGGAAGTCCGGATTTTACACTCATTTTTTGAGCTAAGGGAAGAATTTCGAGTTTAGTATATCTTCTGACTCCTTTTTTTCTGGAGAAGGGCCCAGAAGGAGATGGAACGGAGGAATTGAGTATTTTTTTGCAATTTTGATGGCCATAAATCATAAGGTCAATATCCGATTCAGGATGATGGCCCTTCCAAAGAATTGATCCGGTTACTCCCATATCCGAAAGATCGATTTTGAACATGGCAGAAAGAAAACTGACCACTTCAATGCATTCACGTTCCAAATTATCGAATTGAGTCAATTTTTCAGCCATAATCTTTTTTTTGAGAGAGAGCGAAATCATCCAGCCAGTTAATTCTTGTAGCCTATCCTCTGGCCGCCAGTGATGAATAATTTGACTATATGGAACCATAATCATTTTTCGTTGAAAAATAGAGCAGAATTGAGAATATGAATTTTCTCTTATATTATTTTGGGCAGAAATAGAAGAATAATTTGGGAGTATGCGAAAATAGTAGTGTTTTGTCCCTTTTTGAATCCACAAACGAAATTTGTGGGGTCTAATTTCTTCTAACGGATTGTATGGAAGGTTTTTTAAAATTTCATCTGCATTAGCTCTGGAAGATTGAACACGTTTGTATTTCTGTAAGGCGAACACTTGACCACGAAGATGAAATGACCCGATTACTTGATATAAATCGCCGTGAACATCTTCAAAATAATCTCGATCCCTAAAAATTTTGGATTTTAACTCTGAATTTGATGAAAAATCTGGTGAATTCTGCATGAGAAGCGTTCATCCCTCAGTATACATTTGTATAATACGATCTACCTCTTTTTGTAATTTCTGATATAATGAAGTGGTAAGTCTTATCCCGCCAGCCAACCCGTGTCCTCCCCCATGCCCACCATATTGTCGGGAAAAATCATGAATAACATGAACCGCACCATGACCTCCATGGGCTGCAATAAAATCAGGAGTACAACGCACTGACAATTTATATTCTTCTGAATCTGGATTAGTTTTCCCTCCGATAAAAAGCATTTTAGTTCCATCATAGATATGATTTACAGATGCAAAACTACCAGTATCACTCCATTGAGCCTTGTGAATTTGCCCAGTTAAATCTACAAAAATAGCATAATGGGTGGTGATCTTTGGTAAATGGAGAAATATCGTTAGGTTCTGCACTAACCTTGAAATATATTCATTATACTTCTTTTTGGCTTCTTGTGTGATAAACTTTCGCCCAATTAAAGCACGGGCTTGGTTGGGAGAATCATGGCCAAAAATGGATATCACTTGAGCATGCTCAAAGGAATACCTAAGCAAACCTTTCTTGTTTGGTAAAATTAGATATTCTCCTAAAATTTTTATGCTGGGAAAGTGTGCAGCCAATTTTTCTGCTTCAGAATATGAAAGATCCTCAATTTTTTTTGATGGATCAAGAGAAAGCGAGGATATAATCTGCTTGGCTTTTTTTTGTGAACCTTCTACCTGGGGAAGAAATGGAAAAATGGAAGATGCCATGGCGGAATCCAGTCGAAGATGCTGCCCACCATATAAGCATATTCCCTCCTTTACTTCAACTTGTTCCAATTGCACG
The DNA here is from genome assembly GCA_964426185.1 of uncultured archaeon. GTDB lineage: Archaea > Asgardarchaeota > Lokiarchaeia > Sigyniarchaeales > Promethearchaeaceae > Harpocratesius. The sequence continues at coordinate 21,261 of CAYRPF010000041.1, forward strand.
GCTTGTTCAATTACCAACTTATTGTAAGCGCGATAATCATCAACATGATTTAGAGTATCTCCTGCGATCCCTATTGCAGCCAACCAAGCATATTTAGAAAGTGATTCATCAACTGAAACTGTAAAAAGATAATTTAAGGCTGATCCTACTATTTCTTTAAGGCCATGAAGGCCAAATAGAGTGGGATTGGCATTATAAACATTATTAGGTGGTTCAACATCCTCTGGCCATTTAAATTGATGATGGTCAAGAATAAAAAAATGAGTTTTTGGAAATTTCACGGCATATTCATAGAGTAAATCACTGGAAGGACATAAATCGGAAACAATCACAGCATTGTTTAGTTCAGAATTTAACTCCAGTTGAGAAAGATATGTCTTCCACGGTTTAGATAAATTTAAACATGAAGAAGAAAAGGGTTTCCTAAATTTTTGTAGAAGTCGTTCAACCAATAAGCCCGAACAGATTCCATCTGCATCAGAATGATATAATAAATAAATTTTTTCATATTTACCAATATTTTCACGAAATTCTGCTGTAATCATTTCCAAATGGTTTTCAAATTGTGAATTTATCATGATAGTATACCTATTTAATTAATGCACCATAGATTTTTTTTGCTTGTTAAAATTTTTGAGTATAATTGCATAAATAAGTTGCGAAAAATAACCTTACTGATGAGAAATGAAGAAATCCAATATATCTCTTGTATCCCTTTCGGTTTTATTTATCTTTGCATTTTCCTTATTAACACAAGCCTTGGTATTTAATCCTCAAACCACCTCTTTCCAAGGTTTCCCTACAAGTTTACCCAATTCTCCTTTGGGAGCTGCAAATGGAACCACTTCAGAACCGATACAACCCCATGAAATTAAAGAAGACCAGTTAAACGATTTAGGACACATTGAAATTTACGGTTTTTCGGTTCGAGAAGAAATTAGAGCTACTAACTTTTTCCGAGATGATATCGCTCATATTACTTACGATCATGATGTTGAAACGGTTAATCCCAAATTTGATTCAACAATCCGTGCTGCTAGTGCAGAATATGCAACTGGAAATGCCGAAAATCGCAACAGCTCTGTGGTAATTCTGCTGAACGAAACTGTAAAATGGACATATACTGAAGATGCTAGTTCATTTATGGTTGGTTTTGCGCCTTTAGTTCAACCTGCTACATTTCATGCCATGTTTATGAATGATACTCAATTAACCGAAGATAATTACACTATTGAAAGTAAATTTACTGGCGGAATCTTCTACACTTGGTTTTATTATAACTTTACCACCTTATTCAATCAATATTCAAGTGGAGAATTCATAATAAAATACCAATATACCGTTGAAATTCCAATTTCTGAATGGAAAGTTATTAATCAACCCATAATTCCCGATGAAGATTCGGATGAATACCAAAATCCTTTCCAATATATCACCGGAATCAAGAATAATTTCACGATGCCCTATATAATGAATATAACATTTGGTGAAGAAGGTTGGCTATTCAACGTGAGTGCAAAATTTCGCATTATCTTTCCTGATCCAGAGGATATTTTTGATGTTGAATTAACCAATTACTCCGATACTCCAATTGATGAATTACCTTATTCACTAGAAAATAATACTCTCACATTAAATGTCTGGACTTTTTTGGATCAACGAAAAACTTTGAGTGCAAATTTCAAAGCAAATTTTACCGTAGAAATCTTGGAAAGTATTGATGGAAAACAATTCTGGTGTGAAGATCGTTTAGTTTCAGGAATAAGAAATCGTGAAAGAGATTATAAAATTACTGTTTCAGAAGGTCCCGCTGATCTAATGGTTGCAATGTTCGGATTGAATGATACCACCATCTATTTCGATGATTTGAATGAAGATCGTGATGATCGAATTTCCAGTGCATTGAATCGAGAAGTGGTAGTTATTGACATGAATCGGTCAACAGGACAGCCTTCCGGGACAATCATTTCTGGAAATGAAACTTTGGAGTATATTGATGGAATTTCCATGCTGATTTCAGGTGAATCTTACTTAACTCCTTATTTGTTATTCAAAGATGAAGTAGATATCATTACCGTCAAATATCAAGCCACACGAGATTTGAATTTAGTTATTACAGATAACACAAAAACTCCAATTGCTGGGGTAAAAATGAATATTTATCTGGCAAACCACAGATTTGGTTCCAAAATGAGTGTGTATGAGAATTTACCCTATCCCAGCAAAACATCGGATAATACAGGTAGAATTGTAGTTTACGGTGTTCCAATTGGAGACTATACCATCGAAATTTTGGACTCTGAGGGAAATCCCTTACAAAATCTTACCGCTTCTTCCTTGCAAGCAGAAAATCAATTGGTTACACAAATTCCGCATTTTCCCTTAATAATTATTATTTTCAGCGCAGTTAGTGTGACCAGCATAATTGCAGGTATCATCATCTATAAGAAAAGGCAGTAATTGCAGTAATTGCTGTTTTTCATCTTTTTTACTATCTTTATATTCTTCAATATCCTTTTCTAGATTTAATTGAATATTTCTTACTAAAATTCAATATAAAATTTTTATTCACAATTGCGCAATAGATATTAGTTGAGAACTAGATGATTATTTTTCATTACGATGTATTAGAACAATTCTTAAATCAACTTCCCCGAAATATTTCTTCAGAAGTATTTATTCAATATTTAGAACCGAATCCAGAGCTAGAACTGCAAGATCTAAATAGTCATCAGATTATCCTTCAATTTTTAGGCAGGCCTGATGATAGTAATGCCCATTTAAACATCTTACATCAATGTGTGATTAACATCAATTCAAAGAAGGAACGAAAAGAAGTTGTTCAAAGAATTGAAACCGCCTTAAATTCGCTTCAAAATTTCAAGGTTGTGCGGGGGAAAATTTCTGAAGTCGTACATTCATATTAGTTGATTGTTAGAAACAGTCTTTAAGGTTATAATTGTCGGTGGATGAAGTTGGCGCGTCTATAACCTTAAAGACTTTTTTTATCCTCGGGAATAATCCAGCTTTTTTTATCCTCGGGGATATACTGTTCCTTTATGAAGATTAATTTTGCCCGTTGACCAGTTTTGTTAAGCAAACCATGAGGTTCACCCGGATCTAGTCGAATTGCAGTTCCGACAGGAATATCTAGTTCCTCATCTTTTAATAGAAAAGTGATCACCCCTTCAATAGTATAAAAAGTTTCAGCCAATTTTTCATGATAATGAGCACTTTTTCTTTCACCTGGCTGTAAGGTAATGGTACCCCAATCGATATTTGGGCCACGAATCATATAAACAACTCCTTCTTTGTTTGTTTGCTTGTTTTCGTGAACTATCTGCATTTTAATTCACCTACATTTTAAAAAAAAAAACTATCATTCTATTGCTACCAAGCAGCTTCCAAAAGTTTTCCGATTTCTTCGGGAGTTGGTGTTCTGGGATTAGAATTTACTGAACCTCCTTTCGTATTTTGAACGATCCATGGAAAGTCATCTTGCAAAATACCTAGATCACGCAAGCGGAGCGGTAATTGAATTTGAGCGAAAATTTCTTTGATCATTCCTGCCAATCGACGCGCATTTTCATAATCTTTGCAATTAGGCTCATATTTAGTGAAAAAATCTAATTGATTAATCACTTTAGCAATTTGTGTGTATTTCAAAGGAAATTTTTCTGCGTTATATTCAATAACATAAGGTAACAAGGCGGCACATATCTTTCCATGGGGAACTTGATATTTGTAACCTATTGGATGAGCTAATCCATGGACTAGCCCTAATCCGACATTAGACAAGGCAACTCCCGCAAAGAATGAGCCCAACATCATTTCAGCACGTGCAGAATAATCATTTCCATTTTCAACCACCCTTTTTAAATTCGGAGCGATCAGCATAATAGCCTGCATGGCATAAATATCAGCAATAGGATGGCTACGTTTAGACACATAGGCTTCAATGGCTTGAACCAAAGCATCTGTACCACTAGCAGCTGAAACTTCGGGAGGACAAGAGAAAGTTAATTCTGGATCAAGCAATATATATTTCGCAACTATTTGATTTCCTCGAATACTACGCTTAAAACCTCTAAGTGGGTCGATAAGTACGGAATTATTAGTGATCTCAGAGCCTGTTCCAGCAGTGGTTGGGATCGCAATAAAAGGCAGGCCAGGAACTTCAAACGGCTTTCCATCATGATAATCTTCCGCCAATCCTCCGTTTGTAGTAATTCCCGCAACCGCTTTTGCTACATCCAATACCGACCCACCTCCAACACCTACCACATAGTGAGGATTTTCTAAGAGAGCCAACTTAACCCCTTCATTCACCATATCAACAGTAGGTTCTCCAGGGGGAATTTGATAATGGATGCTTTCAATGGCGTTATTTTGACATGCTTCTACAATTCGCGCATAAGCGCCATTATTAACCGAAGATCGACCGGTGACAATCAATACTTTAGGTTGGGAAATCTCGGCTTTTTTAATATATGGAAGCATTGGATCGAGCAGTTCAAAGATAGCTTGAGGAACTTCACGAGAGATACCTTTACCAAAGCGAATTTTAGGGGCGGGAAATGTGAATTGAACATCTTCCCATTCAGTGTGGACTATAATTGGTTTTCCAATAAAATTTAATATAGGAGAAAGTTGTTCTTTTCGAGGTGTTTCTTGTTCAGAATTATGAGAATTTATTATTTTTTCTTTGCTTTCTTTACCTTCTAACTTATCAGAATGTTCTGGTATCTTTTCCGATGACTCTTTAGTAGGATGAGATTGTTTTTTTTCTGTATTCATCTCATTACTAAATACGCCAAGATGCTTTAAATGTATTTTCACCAAATTGGGAATAACTTTACTAATTACAAAAAAATATCAACACAATAATTGTATTACCAATAGTAGAAAAAATGCTTCTGAACCAATTTCTTGGCAGGAGAGAAAAAAGCCTGATCAATTATTTCATTCTTTAAGGCATCTTCAAAAAAATCCCCAAACTCTTCCAAAAAAACCTGCATTTTTTGGCGAATTTTGGATAACTCTTTAGTGGTAAATACCACCATAAACACATTTTGATACTCTTCAATTAGAATGCTCAACCCTTCTCTTTTAATAACCTTCAAAGATTTTTGGGAGTGAACAATTTCATC
>CAYRPF010000041.1:26510-27841 GCA_964426185.1 uncultured archaeon
TCACTTCTTTTTGTGTCTTGCGAATAAATAGGAACTCCTGAATTATACATGATTACTATTCTTTGAATGGAATTCTTCCACTCCAATTCTTCTTTATCCGGTAGTGGTTCTTTAATTTGGCTGGTAATAATTGTCGCAATTAAAAAAAGGAATAAAAGCACCACCGTAATGTAGATGGGTTCAGCTAAATACAAGGATTCCAAAACCCAACCTAAAAGAACGCCACCCAACATTCCTACAGCAGACAAAAGATAGTAAACCGTCATATACGCTCTAATATAACGTTTATCCGTAAATTCAAAAAAAATCAAAGAATTGCTAGTTAAAAAAAGAGTGGTTCCTATTCCCAAGATGACCGGAAAGAGGATGCCTAAAACAACTTTATCTATCGGAAAAATTAATACGAAAAAGGCTAAAGAGAGAACACCAATTCCAAATAGCATCACCTTTTTTCTACCTAACACATCCAATAAAATCCCGTTGGGAATCGATAAGAGGGAAATTATAAAGAATACAATAAAATAAAAGTGGGAAAGATTCCAGTTAAATCCGCCGTGGATAATTAAGGTTACGGCAGCATAAAAGGGATTTGTGAGAAAAAAACCCCAAAAAAAACCAAGGAGCATTTTACTTCCTGTTTGAGGTTGAGATGAAAAGAGACTCATTTTAAAGGGTTTCTGAAGTACAGGATTACCATGGCCCCGACTGATCCATCCTACGCAAATGATTCCTGAAATAAATATACAGATAACGATAATAATAGGAATGCGAGTTGGTAAAAAATTCAAGATAGTTAGTACTAATATTATTATATTCATGGCAGTATACCCCAGACCATTAACGCGGCCGTTATATTTTGGATCGGGAAAAGCAGGAGATAATTGAGTGAACATCACCCCAATTAAGCAGCTTCCACTAAAACCAATTCCACCAAGGGATAATATTAACATCCAAGGATTTGCTATTGAAATTTGAAGAATTATCTGAAACATGCCGAAACTGACAACAGAGCCAAAAAACATTATGTGATGCGGTATTCGATAAAATATCCAAATTGATACTATTCCACCTAAGATGCAACCTAAATAAGAAGCCCCCACAGTCCATAGGGGAAGCCCGCTGTTAATCACAGCCCTATACTCAAATACAAAATGGCTACCCCATAAAACAGTGGCTGCAAGGAAACATGCAAAAATAGAAAGCCAACCTTTTTTGCTAAAGACGTCTCTTGGTGGAATTACACGCATCTTAAAGATATAATAGCCATCGAAGTTAATATATTTTCACTGATAAAAATTCAAATTCGTATGATTAGTGAATATTTAAAAAAA
>CAYRPF010000042.1:0-25842 GCA_964426185.1 uncultured archaeon
ACATTAGCTAGTTAATCATGAGTTTATTTGAACCTAATCGAAATTGGAAAAAATGGGCGGATGAATTTGATGTTGCCCTGGATAAAGTGGTAAAGGCTAATCCGGACTGTTGGATGACTTTAGACTTTATAATTGACGAGCAGACTTGGAACAAGGCGGAGGCGTTAGGGAACGACCCGTATTTTGAAATGACTCTGCCTCAGTATTTTACCGGGAAGATGTGGGATCGGATTAGAATTAGAAAAATTCGCCAGGTTCCCAGAGAAAAAGAAGGTGAACCCATTATGCGGTTTGAAATTATCCAAAAATACGATCCTACCCAACCTCTAAAATAAGAAAACAAATTTACTCGGAGAATATAGTATGAATAAGAGATCTCAACCTTCCCAAAATCAGCACAATCAATCTCAATCTTCTCAAACACCCCCAGCCCAAAATCTCGCTTTAAATTTACTAGAAGAACGTAATTTGCAAAAGAAAGTCTCCTGGCTTTCAATTTTTCTGGTAATCACTGTATTTATCATCAAAGTCTTGGTATCATTTTTTACCCAAAGTCTTTCCTTTCTCATAGAACTTTCCGATTCCATCATTGATTTGATTGCAGTCTTGATTACATTTATCGCTTTAAAAGAAAGTTCAAAAGAACCTGATTTTGACCATATGTTCGGTCATGAAAAAATCAATTCGTTTGCAGCCCTTCTTCAAAGTCTGTTGATATTGGGAATTTATGGATGGATTCTTTATTCTTCCCTAAAAAATTGGATATTGGGTACATTACCAGATGCATCCAACACGTTATTCGGGATTGGAGCCATAATATTAACCATAGGTTTAGTATTTGCAATCTCTCAAATTATTATCGGCATTGGCAAAAAGAGTAAAAATCAGCTGATTCTAGCACAAGGAGCCAATTTTCGGGGTGATTTTTATCGAAACATTACCGTTATTGTCAGTTTGACTGCCACATACTTTGGGATTAAATACATCGATGCCATTGTGGCTATTTTCTTTTCTTTAAAATCGCTATATGAAGGATTTAAAATTTTAAGGCAAAGTTATAGAGAATTGGTGGATACAAATCCAATTCCCCCAGAGAAAGTAAGAAAACTGCAGCAGAAATTAGAAAATATTCCAGGTGTCCGTGAAATTCAAGATTTGAAAATTCGCACTACGGGGAATAAACTCGATCTATCTTTATGCATTAAAGTCAAAGGAAAGCAGCGAGCATTTCAAATAGATTTAATTACAGAGCGGATGTATAAAATTGTATCTGCTGAGTTTCCCGGCTATCATTGCAATACCTATTTTTGCACAAGAAGTCCTAAACTTCATCCTCACTTGACAGATAGCCAATGGATATCTAACATTATAAGAAAATCGATTGATTTTTACCCAGAAATAACCAATATCCATAATATCGCCATAGATCAGTTCCAAAACGAATTTTTAATACGTTTCCACATCGATTTACCAGGAAATTTAACGTTATCAGAGGGACATTTGATAATTTCTCAATTTGAACAAGATTTACGAGATATCATCCAACAAACTTTGGATACTCACATTATGTTGAAATTTGTCTCACATTTGGAACCCACGCATGATCTGGACCGAATTCACTTCCATCCAGTTTTGAATCCAGAAAATTATTCAGAGATAGAAAATAAGGATTTGGAGAAAAAATTAAAGAAAGAATCAGAGAAAGCATTAATTGTAGCAACAAGTAAAATTCGAGAAATAGTGCATTCTTTTTCTGAGGTGCAAGAAATTCACGACATTAGGTTATTGATGGAATCAGATGGTTGGTTTTTATCCTTTATGCTCCATTTAAAAAGTGATTTAACCATTTTTCAAGCCCATATGTTGAATGAACAGATTGAACAGAAGTTATTTATGCAATTTCCCCAACTTAGGGATTGTACCATTCATAACGAACCAAAAGAAGCTAACTAATGCTCCTTTTTTTTAATAAAATGAACCTTTTTTAATGGGGAACGCTTCTTTTTGTACACCACGGACTTCTTATGCAATTAGGGTGGATAATATGGAAAAAAAAGAAGTGCAGGTATCAATCAGTTGGCATCCACTTAAAAGATATGTTAAAATGCCCAAGATTCTCCACGGTCCGCCAAATATGAATATTGTTGATGTGATTTATGAGATAGATCGGCAGTATTTCGAAAACCGTAAGAATTCAAACCGAAGTCATCGTTTGGACTTCATGGCAGCAAAGATAAAAAGTACACTTCAAATGCTGTGGAACTCAGAAACTGGGTTGTTTTATGATGATGTTGGGGTAGAATGCAGGACACCTCCACCAGAATCTAAAACGGTCCCAGTTGAGAAGGATTGGAAAACACCCATTCCTAATGATGCTTATATCGTTTTAATGCCTGATGCTCAGTGCTGATGAAATGCCGTTGAAGAACGCTTAAAACCAGGGCGTTTTCTGAAAGGATTGAAAATGCAATTTGGAGAAAATTCTCCTATATATCAATTTTACTACTCTCAGTACCATTCTAGAAAACGTACCAACGCACAAGATTCAAATGATGAGAAGGAATAAACTTCGTCTTTCTCTGATGCCGATGTCCCTCGGAAAAATCTTGCGTTTTTTTATTTTAGTTAAGATGTTTCCAAAGGCATTTAGGAAGAAAAATATTTATTCTTTTTACTTATACGCATCTATCAAAATAAATTACTGTTAATTAACGGTTAAAAATTATCATTACAGGTTGCCTCAATGCGAAAAACTACTCAGATCTCTGGTATATCATTAATTTTAAGTTCTCCCGATGAAATTCCAGATTTACAGTGGATTGGAGAAGAACTGTATCTATCTCAATTATTAGCAGCGTGGACCATAGTTGATCCAAAACATGATATTCCAATGAATCCTCAAATATTAGGTAAACCAGGAGTGGGGAAAACCACCCTTGCATACAGTACAGCTCGATCTTTAGGGTTACCTGTCTATATTTTTCAATGTACGGTTGACACTCGCCCGGAAGATTTGTTAATCACGCCAGTAATCGGTAAAAATAATAACATAGAATATCATGCAAGTCCACTCGTTAGTGCGATGATAGAAGGTGGTGTGTGTATTTTAGATGAAGCCAATAGGATGGCAGAAAAATCATGGGCATCATTGGCACCTTTGTTAGATCAGAGGCGATATGTGGAATCGATCATTGCTGGGATTAAAATTCCCGCCCATCCCAATTTTCGAATTTGCGTCACCATGAATGAGGATTCCAGCACTTTTGAAGTTCCTGAATATATTCATTCCCGCCTACAACCACAGATTTTTATTGAATTCCCAGACTCTGAAGAAGAATTTCAGATCCTAAAATTTAACCTCCCGTTTGCATCGGACCAGATTATTGAGTATACGGTACGATTTTTACAGAAAGCGCATAAGGCCAATAAGAATTACACTGTTCGAGATGGAATCAATATATGTCGCTATTATTTGAAGATTCAACATCATTTTTTTAGTAAATCAGATAACCCGAACTCTGTTTCAGCAGAATATGCATCCTTGGATCAATCATCTGCAGAACAGAGACAAAATAATGCCACAGATCCAAAAAAAATTAATAAGCGCTTATTTCAACAATCCCTTTTCCATATTTTGGGGGAAGAAGGTTATAAATTCTATTTAGGGAAGGAAAACTCTACAGCAAACCATTCGGGTCAATTCCAAGATATATTTGATCAGTTAAATGCAATTTTTTACGAAGATTCCATAGAAGATGATTTTAATGATGATTCTCTTATAGATAAATCTGAAAAGGAAGATGACTTCGTAGAATTTTCACATGACGATGAAGAACTATTTGAAGATTTTGATGATGAACATATTGATCTGTTAGATTTGATGGAAGAGCAAGATACTAAATGGTATGAAAAAAAGGAAGGCAAAGACATATTAGAGCCAATACTCGATGAAGATACAGAGGATGACCAAGATTTTTCCAAAAAAAATAAAGATCCAAATGAAATCATTCGCGAATTTTTAGAACGTAAAAATAAAGAAAAGAAAAATAATGAATCGGATAATCTGAATAAACCTCATAGATCTAAGGAAAAATCTTCTTCGGGGGCAAATTCAAATGATTCTGTATAAAAATCTGCGGATATTTCCGACTTTTCATGATTCCTTGGATTTTTCTTCAGAAATCCGAAATTATTTTTATCAACACCCCCCTGATCTCATAGCTGTCGAATTTCCAGAAAATCTAAAATTTCTTATTTTGCAAGGAATCGATAGATTGCCAAAAATTTCGGTGGTGCTCTATTACGATGAATATCTCGACACTCAGCTTTATATTCCCATAACGCCCGCAGATTCTTTAGTAGAAGCGCTTCGCTTAGGCGAAGAATATGCAATCCCCGTTGAGTTCATTGATATTTTCATAAAAAATTATCAACCTGCAATTGTTCCTTTGCCCGATCCATACGTTCTGCACTATATCCCATATTCAAAATTCTATGATCTGTTATGTGAAAATTTACAACTCAAAGAGAAAGCTCAGATATTTCTCCGAAAATATCAACATAGCCAAAATCACCAAGAAAATCCAGATCATTCAAATCATCCAATTCATCCAAGTAATCATAAAGAACCTTCATCTTTCGAAATTCCCGGAGAAGAAGATGAAAAGTGGTTACATTCCGCAGAAGAATTGGATTCACTACGAAATTTCTATATGGCTTCTCGATTAGCAGAATTAATGAAGTTAAATCCGAATTCCACAATATTAGTTGTTGTAGGAATGAACCATTGGGAAAATATCCGCGTTCTATTGGAACACCAAATCACAGATTCAGAGATTACAGCTTTTGAACCAGAGATAGAAGCTCAATTGATGAATGTGCGAAATTCAGACATACCAAAACTTTTTTCTAACATCCCAAATATCTTATTCCAATTTGAAATTCATCGACAACAGCAAAAAAGTGAATGGGACGACCTGAATAATTTCTCAAAAATACGACAAAATCACTTAATTCGAAAACTTTTAAATAAATTTGATATATTGGAAGGAATCCAAGATATTTTAAGTCGCTCATTGGATAGATATGCAAATGAATATAAGGAGCGAATCTCATTCCAAAAACTAAAAATTTTAACCCAATATGCTCGCAATTTGGCAATTATTGACAATCAAATCATTCCAGATCTGTTTAATACCGTTTTAGCAGCTAAAAGTATCATTAACGATGATTTTGCATGGATTGTGTACGAGGAGTGCATTGATTATCCTTTTTCTGAAGATTTTTCTGATTTACCTTCCCTGCACTTCTCAGAATCTGGAATTGTATTGAATGGAAAACGTTTTAGCATTCGAAGAAATATCCCTGTTCGGTTAAAATCAATTAAACTCCCATTACAGCCAAAACTCAAGGAAAATTACCAAGGAGAATGGAAAAAAGAATGGATGAAGGGGAGATATCAGTTGGTTTCACATATACCCGAAGATATTTTTGAAGAACAATATTTTCAGCATATAAGAAACCGTTCACTTTCCCTTTTACGAGATAAATATGTTAAAATTCATAAATTTTCTTCTACTCTAATGGATGGGATAGATTTTCGCAAAACAATTCGTAATTGGCCTTTTAAACATGAAATTTATGTCCGAGAAGAAGTCCCCATCCAAGGTTCAGTAGATAGTGTAGTTGTCATTTTCGATTATGATAATGAAACTTACAAGAAATACCCCTATCGAATGATGTGGTATGCAGAACATGATCATGAAAGTGATTTGGGATTTTACAGTACCTATCCTGGAGTGAATTTAGTTGGACCTGGAATATCTCGAATTGAATTGGGAGGAGTGGTATCATTTTATCCTCCACGTGGAGTCCCAAATATTTGGTCTAGGCGCTTTCAAAAACAATATCCTTTTGTTCATTCAACAGACGAACTTCTTTTATTGAGTGCACTGTTATTTGCTCAAAAGAAGTTTATCACTTATGTAGCACCTTCTAAGCCTCGGCAATTCTTTTATCAAATGGCAGAGAAGTTGAATCTTTCCATAATATTTCTCCCACTAAATCGGTTCAATCCAGTAAGTTTACGAGCATTGCGTCATCTACATATATTGGCAGGGAAAAATAAGCGTAATTTGGCATATAAATACATTAATAAGCGAAAATACTAAATGTTACATGTTAACATGATTGAACTAGAGAACAAATGGAAAAAATGGAATATTCCAATAGATCGTAAAGAGTATATCCATTATTTATCATTTTTCTTAATTACATCGTTGATACTCTTTTTTCTAGGTATCTTTCTGAACGAAACTAATTTGGATGAAATTTTATATGCATCAAATCCGTTTGTTTTCTGGTTTGTTAGAATTATTGCAGAATTTGGTTCAATCGCGGGTATTTTAATTGCTTTTTGTGGAATTCGTCTATATGTTAAACCCAGAATTGGAAGAAGTGCACTTTTTGCATATGGAATTGCTTGGATTGTTACAACCTTTTTGAAAATAATTGTGCGAGATTTACGCCCCTCTCAAAATATTTATCAAGGGAGACCATTAGGATTGGGTTGGGGATTTCCATCAAGTATATCTGCTGGATTAGTATGCTTTTGGGGATTCGTGCTTTTTCACGCAATAAAATATCCTAATCTAAAAGTTCGGAAAATATTGAATTGGATGGGATGGATTTTCACAATTTTAATTCCGTTCAGCCATATTATAATTGGAATGAGTGATCTGGAGGATATTTTTGGAGGTTATCTTATTGGATTTCCAATTCTTGGATTTTTTCTTTTATTTGATGCAAAATTGTCAAAAATATATATTCAAGGGTTAAAAATTATAATAATTGGGTTTATTCTTTCCGTTTTTTATGTTGGACTGGGATACATCACTTTTTCATTGATATTTCCGGAATATTCTCAAGAAATCTTTGAATCACTAACTATTTCCAGTGGAATTATTCTTGGTTTGACAAGCATTTATGCGATTACTATTAATCAAAAGTGGTCTAAATTTGAAAATTTCCCCATAAAAAGGCGAAATTTGATTTTTTTTATCCAAATTTTATTAATTCTGGTTATTTCTATTGGATTTGAGTTGTTGTTTCCTAATATTGTTATGTATGGAATAATCCAGGGATTAATTATTGTAATATTATCGATAATAAGTATTCTACCTGCGATTGTGCTAAATTTCTTAGAAAGGAAAGGGATTTCCACAACCTCGACAGAATTGAGCAGCAACTAAATTACGTTCTCCACATTCTGGGCAATATTTCACAGAGAATTCATTAGCAATTTCATTAAAAGATGAATCGTCCATGTTCTTTTCTTCAGGTGGCATGGAAGATTTTCTCTTTTCTGCAGATTTTTGATTTATTTTGGGGAGAGTAGAGACCTTCCGAAAAGGAAAGGGCAGTGAAGCGCTAAGATTTGAAAGGTATTGTTCTACTTCTTGTGCTGTGACTTTATTTTTTGATTGATTTAATTCGGAAAAATCCACATTTAACTTAGGAAAAGCACATTTTTCAAATTTAAAAGAGTGAAGGTGAGGCGCTATTTTCCCTAAAGAGTTTATATTTAAATAATTTGAATCTTTAAACCATAACTGGGCCAAATTTTCTGCTTGAAGCGTTTGCAGATCAATTGTGCAAAAATGACAATGGTTAAGAAACTGAATTGATTTTAAATTTTGTAATACTGTTTTCCCTAAAAATAAAGTAGATTGTTGAGTATTAATTAAATGCAACATCTCCAAACGATTATCTCCTAAAATATCCCCTTTATATCTAAGAAATTTAGAATTTTCGATTAACCATCGCTTCCAATGGGGGAAATTTCCAACAATATCAAGAATATCCATATATTCTATATATGAAAAGAACACCTGCTCAAGCTGTGAGAAAGAAGGATAAAAAAGAGAAAAACTAAAGTATTTGCATCCGATCACTTCAATATATTTCAATTTCGGCCAATGGTCTTCATCTAGCAGGATTTGGCAATTTGAGCAATTATGAAAACTTAATTTCTCAATCTCTTGTGAATTTTCTGGAATTTTAGAAAGATCGTTGGGAAATTTTAAGTATTTCCGTTTTTTAAACAGTAGTTCCCGCATGATAATCAGCAAGTAGGTTAATTCAATCACAGATTTATGATATTTAATTTCTTCGAAGCCCATTTATTGGATCATTTATTTGTGTATCGTCTGTCCATTTAGCAACCTCCTTTAATGAATGAAAAATTCTTCCCTTCGATTGATAAATGCAGTATTCAACTTGTAAATTAACCATACTGGCTAAATTGTCTCCTGTAGATCTCAAATCTCCTCTATAACCATAAATTTCTTTTCCTAAAATATAAGCCATGCCTATTTCTGCAGCAGTTCCTGAATCAACATCGGGACCATCAAGAATTCCCAAGACTTTATCTGCCGATCGAAGTAAGTTTTCATTATTCTTGGCAATTTCTCTATTAATTTCTTCCATTTGATGAATAATTTGAGTAAATGTAATATTTAAATTTGAGATTTCAGAATTATAGAGTTTATTGTTTAATTTCTTTAACTTAATCCCTAACTCTTGATTTGGTCCATAATCAAATGGATCTAATAATTCAAACATTCTTTTCAAGATATTTTTCAAGGGTTGAATTCCATAATCTCCGATTTCAGAAAATCCATGAGGACCCGCTAAGTACAGTTTTTTCATATTGTTACTAACAGTATGCAGATAAGAAATACTTTTCACGTTTTGCTAATTTCTTAATAATTTCAATATAAAATTTATACTCCCTCCAAACTCTGAAAGATAGCAAGCAACAAAATAAAGATAAACTCAAAATTAGGAAAATCGCAAGAAAAAACCCCAGTGCTTAGATTTACATATAATTCAATATCAATTTTTCTTAGCCAAGATTTAAATTTTTCAATGATAAAATGTTCTTCTTCTTCTGATTCCATGGGATCGAGCATAAAACTAACCTTTATTGGATTTTTTTTCGATTTTGTTGCAATTTTCCCATGCGGCCAATGCTCAGCGCAGAAAAGTTCTAAAAATTGGCAATTTTCAAAAACTATCCTAAAATCACCTTTAGATGGCGATTTTTCAAGGTGGATGTGGAATGGTCTTAAACTTTCGCCCATCATGGTAGATAATATTTTTATTGGAAACTTTGACCCAGATTGGTGAGATACGTGCCCACTCACTGCAATTTGAGAATTTCTAATATACGTTTGGTTAATTATCTAAATTCCCCCCTTTCCCTCTAAACATTATATCTTTCATACATACTTAAATGTATCCGACAAAAAGGGATATTTCATAACAATGATACTATAAATCAATTGCGATAATATTTTAATCGTGGAAATCCACATGTAAATGAGTATTTTGGTTACGAATTATTCAATCCATAAGGAAATCACCCAAGAATTCTTAGAGATCTATCGCTCTATTATAAGAGAGAAGATGAAAATAGATCCCCTTGCAGAAAAGGATAAGATTAAAAATTGGGATATGGTTTTCCCTACACTTTTTGAAAAATATCAAAAATATATCAAAAAAACCTCTAAAATCGCCAAAAAATTGCAATTAATCAGGGAACTAGGAGAAAAATACCAATTTTTTATCTCACATCAGGTGATTTTTGAAAATGACAAATGGAAAATTGTTCCTCGGAAAAAAAAAATACATCAACTAGGCACCATTTATACCCCTTCAGAAATTTCTCATTTCATCATTCGCTGGATTTTTCAATTAATAAATGAAAATTCGTATCAAGTAAAGGTAAATTGGAAAATTGCTGATCTAGCATGTGGTCCCGGGCAGTTCTTAATTGATTGGATCGAATTAGGAAGTTCAATCCGATTACCCCAACCATTATCTCTTTTTGGTTATGACAATGATCCTATTGCAATTCAAATTGCAGCTCTTGGATCTTTTCCAGACCTTTATATCGCCCAGAAAGATTCTCTTTTTGATGGTGCTCTGGAACAAAGAAACCAATTTGATATTATTGTTGGAAATCCCCCGTATATTAAATCTAGCGCTATAGATGATGATTATTGGAATAAATTAAAACTTAAGTTTAAGAGTGCTTATCATAAATTTGATCTTTCGGTGGTATTTTTAGAGAAAAGCCTTTGTCTACTAAAACCAGGAGGTATAGCAGGATTTATTATCTCAAATAAGTGGTTGACCTCTAAATACGGTATGAAGATAAGAGATCTTTTACTATCATCTACGAAGATCTTAGCAATAATAGATGTATCACAAATTTCCATCTTTTCTAATGTCTCCACCTACCCAGTCATTATATTTTTCCAAAAAAGAGCAAAAATTCCCTCTAAACAGCAAAAATCAGATATAGAAATGAAATCGTTGGTAAGACTATACCATATAGAAAAAATTACTGATCTTGAAAAGATTCTAACAGGAAAAATAAAGGGGTTTAGTATTCAGCAGCATTTTTTTCATTTTACCCCCCATCATTCTATTATTACCAATTTTTCAATTAATGAGCATGAATTATTGTCCCATTTTTGGAATCTTCCACAAGATTCATTTTTCTTTCTAAATGATCCAAAGAGCCCATATACCTTGCGTAAAGGGATTCATACTGGAAATTGTAAAAACAAATTAATTGTAAATGAAATCCACAACTCAGAATTTGACAATCTTGAAATTAAACCTTTAATCACCAGCAGATTGAAAATAGAACGTTATAAAATTTCATGGCAGGGATTATGGATTCGATATAACAAATCATTAATCGATAAATCAAAAGGAGATTATGGATCCTTGCGTGAACCTTGGATTTTTGAAGCAAATCCAAAAATTTGTATTAAATTATTCGGGATTAGGATTCAAGCAGCTATTGATTTTTTCCGATATTATACTAACAATTCGGTTATTTTATTACTCCGAAAAGATCAAAATCCTGCTTTTCACACAAATTCCAAAAAGTTCTATCATTTAAAAGAACACTCAGAAATGCACTCTTTTAAGGCAATATTTAGCCATATCGAAGAGGAATTCTACTATATTTTAGGAATATTAAACTCTAACTTAATTTCATCTTACTACCGCATCATGTATAGACATACTCATGTCCGCGGTAATTATCTACAATATTATATTAAAGATTTAGGAAAAATTCCGATAATTTTACCAACTAAGCACAATTTTAAAATAATACGTGATATTGCCCAGTTAACACGTAGAATCGTAAAATTACATGAATCTTTCTTAGCTAATAGGGTTGAAATTGAAAAAGAAGAAAAGATATTGAATAAAAAAATAGATTCTTTATATGGATTTAATTCTTCTTACTTACAAAAACAAATTGATTAAGGGAATTAAATCTTCACGGAATTTCTGAATTCCTAACACTTCTTCTCTGAGATCTGTGGTTAACACCCATAAATAAACCATTCCACTGTCTGAAGAAGTTATATATTCAGATATAAAATGTAGATTATTGCGTTTATAATTTAGTTCATAAAAATCTTCTTTTTGTAATCCTGTAGTCAGATGGAATAAATAAAGATTTTGCAGATAAGCTGCTGAATTTTTTAACATTTCTTCTTCTTGATGTGTTTCACCGTAAGATCCAAACACTAAACCAGTGGATGAAATTAAAACACAAGCACGAGCATTGATATCTTTTACGTAGACTTTCAGGAGCTCTTGAATAACACCTCCAGAAGTAGAAATTTTCTTCAGAGCTAAAGAAAAGAGATTTTCAATGGAATTTCGTTCGTAAATTGAACTTATTGCGAATCCGATATCAAATTTGCTAGACATCTGTTCAAAACTTTCCATTAATTTTAACCGTTTTTGGTTAAGATCTTCATCGTTCGCAATATCTGGATCCATTTTCGAAAAGACAACTAATATAGGTATGATGAGATCATTCTTTTCCAAGGTATCGAGGATTTTTTGATAATATTCTAACGATTCTTCATATCGATCAGGATCTTGAATGTCAATAATATAAATCATCATATCAGTTCCTGTAAAATACATATCAGCCTTTTCAAAATAAGTGTCTCGATACTGACTTTGGCCACCAAAATCAAAAGCCACTAATTCATATCCTAAAATGTTGGTATTTTGTCGCTGTAACCCTCTGGTAGGGAGTAATTCCTTTATTGCAGAATATTTTTCAGATAATGCGGTCAGAGCAGAAGTTTTTCCAGCATTCCCTAAACCAAGAAAGATTATTTTCTTTTTACCTTCTCCATGCTCAGCCAATTGAGTCATGTGCCAAAAGATTAACTCACAAATCATGGCAAATTTATTTGTTTCATCAGGATTGAGCCCTTCAAATACTAAGGGATCTTGATATTGAGCGAGATCTTTTATAGAGACAAGATCTAATTCCTCAAAGAATGGTTCCCAAGAAGCATCCCACACTTTTAACATGTTGAATGGGAGATCCAGCACATCGCTGGGCTTAGAAATGGAACTTAAATCCACGTCATCTTTGAAAAACGATCGGACTTTCGCAAGAATATTAGTTTGTGGATCCATTGTGTATTCAATAAAATCAAGGGAAGATCTTTGAAAAATTTTGTTATTTAAAAATGTTAACTTACCCAACTTCTTTAAGATAACGGAGATAATATTAATATATCTATATTCATGGAAATGATGGTGGTTATGCCCGATACTATCCCCGAAGCTATAATGTTTGTGCTGGACGCCTCTCGTTCTATGTTCAGATCAGACTACAGCCCTAATCGTCTTGGAGCTTGTGAAATTGGAATAGTAGAATTTGTTCAAACACGGTTTCTCAGTGACCAAGAGAATGCTGGATCTTCTGCTTTTGGATTAGTGGTGGTAAGGAGCAAATCAGAAAAAATTTTTGATTTTACCGATGGGGCTGAAGTACCAGAATTCTCTGAATTTTTAGGAAATTTAGCTTGCGGAGGAAAAAGCTCACTTGGAGAAGGGTTAGGACACGCTATAAAGATATTAATCGAAGATATTCGCACTAATGGAGCTAGAGTGCCCTTAATTATTCTCTTCTCGGACGGAAATAATACACCTTCAAAAATTGAACCGCTAAAAATGGCTGCATTGGCAAATCAATTAGGAATAAAGATTCACACAGTGCATTTAGGGGATATCCAGCCAACAAACTTATTAAAGCAAATCGCTGAAAAAACTAATGGCCAATATCAACACGCAAAAAATACAGAAGCTATTATTCGTTTTATTCAAAATCTTGCTCAAAATAATTTTTTACCCCCTGGATCTTCTGTGAAGAAAAATAAATCACGTATTCCTCAACCAATTTTGAAAAAAATTGCTGCTCCTTTATTGACTGAAGCAGAAATGACGAAAGGTTCAGAAGACCAAAAAAATCTAATCGCTCGTTTACGGGGAACTAAATCTTATGAAAAATGCAGCATTTGTTTTCAATCCAACGATCCAATTTCAAAAACTGAATTCAATATAAGTGGAGCTTATTGCCCGAACTGCGGAACTCCAATGCATTATTCTTGTGCAAGTTTATGGGCGAAAAATCAGAATAAGGAAGGAGATGGAACAATTTTTAGATGTGTTCACTGCTTATATCTGTTAAAAATCCCTGCATCAATAAAGACAGCCGTTCAAATGCACCAAAATCTAAAACAAGAAATGAGAAGCGAAAATTCTCAAAAACTAGCGAAAACAGTAAATGTATCGGTAGAACTTGCGAGAGATCTAGGTGAAGAAGCCACATATTCTGCATGTCCTGTATGTTCAGCTATTTTCGAAGAAGATGATCGAGTGATTAAATGTGGTAATCGGACTTGTAATGCCATCTATCATGAAAAATGCTTTGAGAAATTACCAGATCATCAATGCAAGGTTTGTGGCATAAAAATGGTGAAAATGTTTTAAATTTTCGAGGTTTGTATGCAATTATACTATAATGAAGCACCTTATTCGAGTTGTCTTTTTATATAATACTATTTCTTCTTCTGTTTTAAATCACTTAAGGACCGAATTGAAGGAATTTCCCAATATTGAAATAATTATACCTCAAAGCACAGAAATATCAGATATGATTCCCTTGGTGGAAAAAGCAGATGTTTTAGTTGGATGGAAATGCCCTAAAGAGCTTCTTCCTTATACTCAACATCTGAAATTGTATATTTCTCCATATACTGGGGTTAGTTATTTAATTAAAGCATTCAAGCAAATGACCCCTCCACCTCATTTTCCTATTGTAAACGCACACGGGGCAGCAAAACTAATTGCCCAACATGCTGTTGCTATGTTATTTGGTATAATGAATCATCTGATTATTCATCATAATGATATGCTTAATGGGAACTGGATTCCAGGAGGAGAAGGGGTAGAAGAGCCTTGTCCATCAATTCCAATAGAAGGTCGTAAAATTGGATTATTTGGATACGGTCAAATTAATCAAACGGTTCACAAATATTTGCGAGGATTTCCCGTTGAATTTCATGCACTGAAACGTTCTTGGAAAAAAACCTCAGAAGAAAAACATCCCAATAAAATTGTGCAATATTCTCCCAAACAGTTAGATATCTTTATGAAGAATATAGATACACTTATAATCGCAGCCCCCCTCACACCTGAAACCGAAAATCTCATTAGAATGAAGCAACTTAAACTCCTTGGTCCAGATGGAATAATTGTGAATGTTGGACGAGCGAAAATTATTAACGAAAAAGACTTGTTTAATGCACTTCAAAAGAAAATTATTGCACGAGCGGCTTTAGATGTATGGTACATTTATAATCCTACTCCAGATGCTCGCAATCGATTGTGGCCATTTTCACAACCCTTTAATACCTTGAAAAATGTACTGCTTTCGCCTCATCGGGCAGATTCTCCCTTTGATCATCTCAGCAGATGGGATGATATCATCACCAATATCAAGAAAGTTGCCCAAGGCCGACACGATTTTCTAAATCAAGTTGATCTCGAAAGAGGATACTAAACATGCATTTTTCTATTGAATCTATCAAGCTTTCATTCGATCAGATAATATTTCAAAAAAACGATAAAATGGTTCAAGAAAATTGCCGAAAACCATATAAAAATCATCCGAAAGGATGCCCGAATTATGGAAAAAATTGGAGTTGCCCGCCTTACAGTCCAACCATTAAAGAAACGAAGGCAAATCTTTCGAAATATCGGTATTTTTGGCTTATTCGGATTAAAATTGGTACAAGCACGCATCCAATAAAAGTATGGGCAAAGTATAAGAATTCTAAGCTGTTTGAAAAAATCACCATGTACTTAAACGAATTTCTAGGAAAACTGCAAGAAGAACATCCGAAAGACAAAATTTATTTTTGTTCTGAATGTAGGATTTGTAAAAACAAGGGATACTCATGTACATGCCCTTCTGAACCATGTAGATATCCAGAAAAGATGCATTTTTCGCCTGAAGCTTTGGGAATTGATTTGTTTAATATAATGAGAAACCTCGATCTGGATATAGAACACAACCCATCCAAAATTCTGCAAAGAATAGGACTTTATGCTTCAGATCATTATTTAAATTTCCCTGAATATCGAAAAATCTAAGAAATTGATTTATAGCAAAAAGTGAACAGATAAAGATCAGAATCAGAAAAAAGAACAGAAGGTTATATTTTATTCTTTGAGATTCATATATTTCATTTTTTCATCCATTTCAAGAATCCGGAATTCCTTCGATTCGGTATCTACACAACCAATTTGGATGGTTTCATTCTCGATTTCCTCTTCTGTGGATTCTTTCAAGACTTGAATACCTGTTTGAATTAAATCATCTAATGTCATATCATCTTTTAATATTTTATTGAGCTTCTCCCGCGCTTCCTCAGCGTTGCGGCCCATAGCTGTACCTTTCCAGGCCCAAAATGTTCCGCTTGGAGATGTAGTCATAACTCTGGGTGATTCATCGGGATCAACACCAATAATTAATAATGCAGAACCAAACGGGCGAACTCCACCGTGTTGGCTATATTGTTGTTTAATATCTGCTAATTTCCGGGTAATAGTCTGCACCCTAACCGGCTCGTTATAAGTTAATCGGTGAACTTGGCACTGAACTCGAGCATAATCCACAAGAATACGAGAATCAGCATGCAATCCAGAAATACTACAACCGATATGTTGATCAATTCTGAATATTTTCTGAATAGTTGCTGGATCCATTAATTTACTGAATTTCTTACGGGTAATAATGGCTGCACCTGCTTTAGATTTGAGGCCAATACATAAAGTTCCACGTCGCACCGCTTCCAACGCATATTCTACTTGATATAATCGTCCTTCTGGACTGAACATGGTTATTGAACGATCATATCCTGCGTCATCGCCCTTTCTCATCATGATTTTCTACGCCTTTGGTAATAATTTTAGTTATTCTATTACTTACTATAATGAAAAAAGAGGACGAGTGTAAAAAATTTTGGCCTAAAATTGATAATGGTAGATGAACTTCCTTTCTTAGAAGAACAACTTCATTGGTGAAAGTGGAAATGGAAGATGAACTTCATTCCTTAGAAGAACAACTAGAACTTGAAAGAGCCCAAAGTATCCTTGATGATGTAGTAAAATTATGTCAGAAGAACAATCTCAAGGGAGCCACGTATCTTACTATGCGTGTAATTGAAATATATTTGAATGCTGGGCTCTATCTCCACATTTCACCCGCTTTTAATCAATTGATCGTTTTTGTTCAAAAAGAAACGGACATTTTACTAATTATGGAAAAAGTGCAAAATGTTATAGTGGAGCTTGAATACTTAAATTTAGAAGAAGAAATTGCTAAATTAAAATTAGTTTTGGCTGTTTTAGCCTATAAACAAGAAAATTTTGTTGAAGCAGCTAATCTCTACCAAGAAGTTGCAGAAAAATTTTTAGCAGTGGATCCCGACGATTATCGCCAAGCATGTGTCATGTTTTTATTCCGTGCTGCAGAATGTTTTGAAAGAATTAACAGGTTAAAACGTGCCAAGCAATTGATTTATGAAGCAATCAAGCAAAATGATTCGAGTATTTTTGATTATCCTGCCCATTGTGAATCATTGAAAGAATTGATTTATAGAAAAAAATATGAAGAATCTATAACAGAATTACGGGAAATCGCTGGTTTTTTCCGTAATATTCGGCAAAATTTGCGTGAAATGAATGAATTTTCTGATACGCTTGAATATTTGAAAAAGGCAATCTTAGCGCGTCTGTTGCATATGATTTCAGAATTTAACCTATTAAAAATAATGTGTTATCGATTTCTAAATAATTCAGAGGCTGTAAGAGCCCAAGCAGAAAAATCGATTAAAGATTTACAAGAAAGTGTCAAAATTTTTAAAGCACTGCTGAAACAATCCCGATACTCATCAGCAGATTTACGACAGGTGACATTTACAGTATTTCTCCTGCAGATATTTCAAGAATTTGCAAATTATCAAATAGAAGATCCTAAAGATCTCCTTCTTCGTGATGTTCCCCCTGAGATTCAAGACAAGCTCAAAAAATATCCCTTTTTCCAGTATACCATGCATATTGTAGAATTTGATTTGAAACATTCACTAGAATTTTTCGATGAAATTATTTTATCCCATATATTGGAACCTTTCCGGGCTTTCATCATGCAATCTTTGAAAATTCTTGATTAATAATTAACAGAAATAGAAATCAAATTCAAAACAAAATAATACATGAACATTTTATTTTGATTCGGCTGATTTCATGGGTTTACTATGAGTTTTGGCAAGTTCAGCTTCAATCCGCTCCCGATGAATTGTATTGTAGGTACAAAAAGGTATTTCTAATACGCGTTTTCCTTCAGGATCATCCGGATCAAGCACTCCATAATGAACCACACATCTTCGAACACGCTCTACATCTAAATCGTAAGCATCTTGAAAATGCATGCAACCCACGAATAATAAACCGTGCTGTAGCATCTGTTTTGATTTCTCAATTCGGATATCATTTAAGAAATTCAAAATAAATCGATACATTGGGTCGTTCAAAATTTGTGAAATATTGAAATTTTTCAAGTATTTTAAGGATCCGATACCCCAATACAGTTTCATGAAATTTCGATAGGCAATATCAGTCATTTCATCGGAAAAGTTAACCAACACATCGAATGCACGTTCAATTCCTAAAGTATAAGCAAATGATTTCAAACTTAGGAGCCATTTAGAAGGTTTCGGTACTTCCCGTTTTAACACCATATCCCAACATTGATTTGCCCAGCTGATAAAACCCTCGACATTAATCAAATCTTCCATGGCAACCCATTCACCCTTTTGAATGGGCATGAAAGTAGCCCAACCACAATCATCATGAGCCGAGATAGACCAACCAGGTAAGTCTGAGAACCAAACTAATAATTGCGTAAGTTTACTAGAAGTAGTTAATGGATAAAATTTTGTGATTTTTTGGTTGGTTACTGTTTTGATTTCTTGAATTAGATCGCTGGCAGTATAGCGCATATTCATTAAATCTTCTAAAGTAATTCGTCCGCAAAGAGAAACGGGTTGAAACACCAGTCCACCAATTATATCATTATTTTTCTTGGCATATTCCAAGATAGGGCCGATTTCGTGATCATTTACACCTTTAGCAATTGTAGAAACCAGGAAAATCCCATCCAAGCCTACTTCACGACAGTTATCAATAACTTGCTGTTTAATATTAGTTAAATCTTTTCCCCGAATTTTCTCGTAGATACCATGTGAGCTTTCACTAGAAGCATCCCAAGACAGATAAATAGCACCTAATCCCACCTCTTTTAATTGTCGGCAGAAATCCTTACTACGTGCCATTCGAATACCATTGGTATTTAACATAGTATGGGGGAATCCTAACTCTTTAGCTTTCTTCAATATATCTAAAATTCGAGGATGCAATGTTGGTTCTCCACCAGAAAACTGGGCAATAACTGCATGATAAGGACGTTGTTTAATAAAATGTTCCATTATTTGGACTACTTCTTCATAAGAATACTCTACAATATGCCCCGCAGCGTTAGAATTAGCAAAGCAGATTGGACAGTTAAGGTTGCAGCGGTTAGTTATGTCTATTATCATTAAATTTGCCGCAGAAAGATGTTTATCGCAGAGACCGCAATCGTATGGGCAACCATGTTGTGTGGGAATTTTGAGAATATTTTCCGGCGTGGTAGAAAATGGAGAATCGAGATTGATTGCTTCTTGATTTTTCCATTGGTAATATTCGGGATCAATAGAGATTTTGTCTTTAAATTCACCGTGTTTAGGGCAAGTTTTACGCATAAGAACCCAATTAGTTTCAGAATCAATATAAATTTCAGCTGGGATGGGTTCCATGCATTCTGGGCAAATAGATGTAGTTTTACGAAGAATTTTAACCATAATAATTACCTGAGTGATATCATACAATTGTAATAAACGGGAAAGATAAGAATCAACTCCTAAACATGGGTGTTGGGAGAATTGTTCCCGTATTAATGGATTTAATTAATTTCGGTTTTGATTAAAAGTTTTCAGTTATTTTTGAAAAGGAGGTCGACGTCGAAAAAAAGTATTTATCCAGCGGTAGCGACGCCTAAAATGTTCAAGCTCTTTAGGTGTTAACTTTAATTGAGCGCGCTCCATGATGTTCTCGAGAAGTGCGTTTTCTTCGGTGTTGTGAAAATTCCTACCCATTTCATATACAATTGCATAAAGAATTAACGCAGAATAATAATCTCCATGCCTTTCATATAACAAAGCACGACGGAAAATTTCATCTTTACGGGCAAAAAACTCAATTTTATCAAGTGATTTTCGCCCACGTAAGAATATATCTTGAAAATCTTTAAGAGTGCGGGATAGGAACTGTAACATGGATAATCCTTCAAGTGGTTCGTTCACAATATTTGGAGAAACCGTGATTTCTTCCCAATTTTTCTCAGAATTTAAAGGAATGCGAAGTGTGTTTAACTTAGACAGTAATTGCGGCTCCGATGAAGATGAAGTTGAATCTTCTAATTTTAAAGTTGTTTTCAATAGTGGGATATTTTGCATAGTTGCATAAATCGGAGTATATCGGAAAAAACGATATGAAATTCTTCTTCCAATAAGAATTAACACAGGAATTCCGATTAAAGCAATTCCAACAATGATAATTAAAGGAAGAAAAATCTTTTGAAATGAATTCCGGGTTATTTCAAATTGTATACTGAAAGAATTACTTACACTTGTTCTAGATTCAGGGGCTGAAATTTTGAGAAGAATGTAATTGAATTGATTTTTAGATGGAACTTTAATATTTTTAATAAAATACATGCCATTAGAATCGGTTTTTAATGATAATTGTATCGTTTCATTTGAATCAGCGCCAATAAAGGTAATTTCTGCTAAAAGATTAAAATTAGAGGCTAGCCATTGATCAGAACCGTTGTTAAAAAAAACTCTCCCTGTAAATTCAAAATTACTTTCTTCTACAACACTAACGATATCGTGATAATTGAACTCAACATTCCATCGAGGAATTACTTCTAATGAAATTGGATCTAATTGAGTAGGAGATAAATTGGTTGTATTTGCAAAAATGAAAATTTGATATTCCATTGCTGGTTGTAGTTGATCCATTGCGAAATTGGCATAATATTTACCTGTGGCTGAAGATATTAAAGAAAATCGAGTGATATTAGAAATAATAAGATTATTGGTCGAATCAAAAATATATCCCCAAATAGATCCATATCGAAATGGTAAAAATGTGTTAGAAGTGGCTAAATAGGTAGCTAGATAATGATATTGAAGAGTTATTTTTAACGGATGGTCATATCCTTCAAATTCATAAAGTATTGGGGGCTGTAAAATAGGATAATGAATAGAATAGGTGGAAGAATCGATAAACTCAAGATATGTGGGAGGTGCTTTAACATTTATGGTGATTTCTTGAATTTGGGGTTCGCATTTTGCAGTATTATTTTGACAGTATAAAGAAAGAGTAATAGTATGCTCTCCAATGAAATTAAATGAACTGAATGGATCGGTGTAAAATCGTAAAATAAAATTATAATTATCATTATTAAATTCACTAGAATTAAAAAACCACCAAGAAGAATCAATTAAAATTTTATCAATATAAGCGGAAATATTATAATTTTGGATTTGAAATTGTTTAACTAAGGGCTCGCCATTTGCAAAATACCATTTGCCTTGAACAGTTAAACTTTGGTTGAAGAATATAGTTGTATTGCTAATCATGTAGGAAAATGACGTGTCAAGAAGGAAAAATACCTGCACCATACAAGTTTGAGTTTGATAACGATAATGAGAAAAAGTAATGGATACATTTCTATTAGTTCCCGCTTGAAAATTTAAAGAGAAAGCAAAAAGAGAAATATAGTACCACTCTTCGTAATATTCAATAGAATAATTCTCTGCAGGCCATGAAACGGACACATTTGCTGAAGAAATCGGATTTGATGATTTATCTTCATATCTAATTCGGAATGTTCGTGGGGGATTTGATGAATTGAGGGTAAGATCGATAGAGTGGTGAGATTGATGAAGAAACGCTTGATTTTTCAAAGGATAGTGAGCTATAACCGAACCCGCCCAAGAATCATTATGCCACCATATTCTCGCAGTGAGAAAATCTCCTGAAATGTGCTCTGGAAGTATAAATGTGGGAAAAATAAGTTGAGGTAGTGTACCATTGATGGTTTCAGAATACATAGTATGATTATAATCGAGATATTGGGCTTTACTGGGAAAATATGTTGAATTAATCGGGCTTCCGTTACCATTTGTTTGCCAAAAAGATAATGAAACAAGCATAGTTGTATTATGGGTATTTATTTCAGGAACAATCTCATCTAATCCGCCGTAAAACGGTAGCGAAGGAGAAATATCAAAAACTACTGGTGAATTGTCTGAAATTGCCGAAAATTCCGCAGACAGTAAAGAATAGGGCGATATTACAGAGTAATTATTTGGAAGTGAATGAAAAGAAAGGGAACCATTAAACGTAAGAGATATGTTTCGCCAATGATTCGGAAACGAAATTAGATACCGGAAAGTTTCAGTTTTGAATTTAATTATGGATGTATTAGCTGGAATCTCTCCTTCAGGTAGTATTCCATACCATTGAACTTCAGAACTTAAATAGGGGATGGTAAATGAGGTAGAATTACCAATTAACTGATTACTAACGATAAGATCTATGGAAAAATTAAATAGGCAAGATGAATTTGCTTGAAAAAGGATGGGAAACTGTCCTAAAACAACTGGCCATCCCAAATCATCGCCAATGGTTGAATTAAAATTTATATGTAAAGGAACGCCTAAAAACGTTCTTTCCGTAGGGGCTCCTGAATCTTGATATATGGTTGCGTTTAATTGAAGATTGGTAGGATCTAAAGCAGAATATTCCAAGAATTCCATTGAATATAAGAAATTTTTGGATGATACAGACCAGTGCAGACCGTCTTGGGAGAGAAGAGGGTTTTGGCTTCCGTCAGCGGGAGAAATAGTCGTATAAAGATTAAAATAATTAGTAGGGTATCCAAAAGTTAGTCCGCTTGCATTTAGTACAAAGTAATATTCGCCAGAAGGTAAGAACACCGAAAATTGACTGAAATCAAAGACTTTCCAAGAAGATATTAGATCAGCTTGATTTACTCGCTGAATACTCGTGATTGGATCACTCATATTTGGCCCGGTGCCATTACTGGGATAGAGAGTCAGTTGAAATTCTCCAAATAAAGCCGAATAGGACCCAAATATCCTTAATTCTTGAAAATATGCAGGAGTTGAGAGTGTAAAATTTGCACTTACAAAAGATGAAGATGCCTCTTTGTAAATTTGCACATAAGGATTTGTTATTTCTCCTATTTGGTTTATAGAAGAAGTTGAATAGGTATTTGAAGTATGATAAATCGGAAATTGAATGGTTTGGTAAACCGAAAGATTGGAATAAATTAGGGTAAGGTTCGCAAAATGCATTCCTGATTGTGCTGCTGAAAAATTGTGCGCGTAACTATAATTTTCGTAATCCATAATGTCAGAAACGCTGAACTGGAGATTGTTGTCAATATATATTTGGACTTGGAAAATTTTATTGATCCCAAATGAGGCTATGGTGAAATTAATCCAATTCAGATACTCGTTATCGCCAGGATTGGTGGTATTGAGAGAATTATTTGTATAGGTTATCCAATAGAAGGGAGTGCCTTCGATAGAATCATTTATTGGTTGAAAATGGTTGGTAGATTTCCAAATTTCATCAATAGAAAGATTAAGACTAGTGACTCTAGTTTCTGATGGAAGCGGTAAGTATACTTGAGAACTATTCTGAAATGTAGATGAAAGAGAAACAAATCGAGAATAATTTCCCTGTCCAGCAGTTGTGGAGGTATAATTTAGAGGATCTGTTGTTCCTGAATAGGAAGAATTGAATGTTTGATTATTTTCTCCAGTCAAGGGATCTGAAGATTTTCCAGCAGAATTTCTTTGAATGTAGGAAGATAATTGAGAATTATCACTATAATTTGCATAGACGATATGATTTTCTTGAGGAAGTTCATCTAGGAATTCTGATTTCATATTATATTGATCAAATGAATTCGAGGGAGAATTTATTGAGCCTAATGAAGATTCTGAAGTGAAATTGGGAATAAAGTAAATCGAAAACATTCCAGCTGTGAAGCATAAAATCATCCACACAATAAGGAATACTTTTCGATTCACTGCGATCAAATAGAGAAATAGCAAAAGTAATTTATATTTATTTGGAAAAATTCATAGCTGGATTTTCGATTCGATAATGTGCATGAAGCATAAATACCACCAGAAATTGAAGATGTATGTATGGTAAGAACTAAAATTTTGGATCCCCGCATAGTTCATGAAAGAGTTCTCCAGATTAAACTTAATAAACTCAGTCGCAAATTGGAACGTGAATTAATTCAATCATTTCGCACTTTTTCCAATCAGATTGAGGAAGATATTAGAGCAATTGATGATTCTCCCCAATTGTTAAATATTATTCGGTTGGGAGATGCTTTTCGAGATTTATGTGAAAAAATTGGACAAGATCATACTCATTTTGGAGAATTTCTCCAATTTTTAAATGAAGTTAGAAGCCAAGATCGCCATTTGGAACGTCTTATCGAAGCTTATAAGCGAAAATATGATCATGGTAATCCAGAGAAATTTCGGGTGGAAAAAATGATACCAGTCGACTATATCCTTCTGTTTTATCAAAATTTATGTACCATTTATGATGATTATCAAATTCAACAGCAAGAGTTGAAAGAATCTTTCTATTCTGGTCAATTAAACCAATCTGGCCATCTCAATTCTGATACATCTGGAAATCAATCGAATCGTTCAATCATTCAAAAAATTGGTCAAAAAGGAAAAATTTTTCAGGAAAAAATTCAGAATATCTCTCATCTTACTACAAAAAAAGTTGAAACTTTGGATCAAAATTCAATCACCACCCGAATAATCTCAAATATCTATTATTGGCGCCATCCCGAAGAGAGAATCGAAATGCAGAAAGAAATTGAAGAATTTCGTAAGAATACTCCACCTGAAATAATGGAGAAAATTAACCAACCGTTACCGTTCGCAGTTGAAAAAGCCTGTATTGATAAGCATTTGAAATACTTAACCAAACAACTGCAAGATTTCGAATCTCAAGGATTTATTACCCATATCCATGCATTTTTGGCCTTAATTTACCCTCATTTGGAAAAAGCTGCTGAAAAATTGGATGATACAACGGAATATAGCTTGTCCTTTGAAGAAAAAGCATTTTTAAAAGAAATTATTCGGAAATATTATCGCAAAAACGAAGAGTGGCAAGATCGAGTATATCGCAAATATGAAAACCAGCAATTTTTGCACGAAAAACCCGTTTTAGAGCCGCCTGTTAACAAGAAAATTCTCGAAACCTATTTACTCCAATATAACCAACAAAGAGAGAAATTGCAGATTATACGTGAAAACAAACGAATTTGTCGATATCTACAAGATGAAAAGAAGAAAAACCTTCACGGAAAAAAAATATTGAAGAAAAATGAATTAGAACAGAAGAAATTTGAAGAAAACGAATTAAGGAAGAAAAAATCAAAAGAAAATGTGAAAGAAATAATAAAACACCCTAAAAAACTTTTTCGTTAATTTGTAGTAGTAATGAATGATTTGCAATACTACCAAGCACCTAAAGGTTAACAGTTGCTTTGGCAACCAAGCACCTAAAGGTTTATAGGATGCTATCACGTTCACGATTTAGCAAAATGCTGTTTTACGTGTAAAACAATAAAATAAAACAAAAAAAAAAGCAAGAAAGCAATAAATAAGATCCAAATTATTTCCTTTTTCTGCGGTTAATTCGCATGTAAACGACTGCTACCGCTAAGAATGTAAATCCAATCCAAATAGGTAGAGAATATCCTGGAATGCTGCTTAAATCCATATCACTGAATGGATTATCATTAGGCGAAGTACCATTTCCTGAGCCATCACCATCATCACTTCCTGAAGGATTACTAGATTCAAATGAAATTCTTAGATTATACCAGTTAAGGGAATTATCTCCTGTTATTTTAATAATATAATCTCTATCTGAATCATAATTAAAATCAATGACAAGGAAACCGTCATCAGTAGATCGATCCACTCTTATAAGACCCAAAGTTTCAGCATTAAGTAATTTCATGTTAAGAAGAATATTTTGGCGACAATCCACTTCAATGTGAATTGTCCCAGCTGGCGCATGGAATCGATAATAGTCATCATCTCCTTGCCGTAAATCATTCCATTCACCTGGAGCATCCAACCATGAAGCATATTGTGCTTCATCGTTATCTTCCATCCAATCATC
>CAYRPF010000042.1:25942-27299 GCA_964426185.1 uncultured archaeon
ATAGAAACTTGCATTGAATAATCAATTCCTATCCAAGTATTATTAATTGCCCAATATAGATAACTGCTAAAGGTTTCTGTATAATTGAAATACAAATGTGCACCTGTTGGAACTTCACCTTTATATACAGTACCGTTAAATGTGTTAAATAAGTAATCATATGTAGAGTTGAAAACAATAAAATTCAAATCTCCGATACTTTCATCATAAAATAAATCGACTTCTAAGAAATCTCCAGGATGGAGCATTATTCCGAAGTAATCAACAACATCATCCACATTTCCGTACAAACCTCCATAAAAACCGGGACCACTTAAGATATATGCTTCTTCAATATAGTCATTTGGTTCCGCCCAATCACCCGATGGTCCAGTTCCATAAACCCAAATATCCATGTCATAAGAATATCCAGAAAACGGGGCTTCCCATACATGGATTGTGAGATTTTGTTCTTCTCCAGTAGCTGTCAGATAAATATGCACATAATTCATTTCTTCATGAACCCCACTACCAATTTGGAAACCTGTTTGGTTGTAAATATCGAAATCGATCCAAGAGAGAGCAGGATTAAAGTAAATATACACATCTAAATCTTCATTGGGCATCACATGGACAGTGTAGTAGTCACTATCATTAAGAATTAAGTCAGAATAAAAGTTCGGCCAAATGGGGCTGGCATTATCAATGATATCGTTTCCTACTCCGTTATCGAATTTATCATCGATTTGTCCTGGTAGATATTTGTTAACGGTGATATTATAATCAGAAAAATAGTATCCATCTGCGCTATAGACTCTAATTACGTAGAAATCTTTCTCTGGAACTGAAATAAATAGTTCTTCAAATTCATTATAAGTATAAGTTCCCTTAATAAATCCATAAGAAGAATTATACACTTCAAGTTCTACATTTTCCACACTAATATTCGATTGCAGCTGAATATGAATAATATCGCCGGCACTTACGTTGATTCGGAAATAATCCTCATCAAATAGAGTTAACTGATAAAATCCCCATGTGATGTTTGCTGCGGTAGCAAAAGTGTCATTCTCTTCATACATATCTTCGGGTCCTGTAGCTTTCACTGCAGGAATCGGAGAAGCTTTAAGAGCCAATAATAAGAGAAAAACACTTATTAATATTGGAATAGAGCGTTTTACTTTAAAATTCATTATTTTTCCTCCCTTTAAAACAACTTAAATAAAATATATATTATTATATATTCGTTGTTTTGAATGTAAAAGAAAACTCTATTTACCCACGACATTATTATTTTGGTGGGTAAATTTTGAGTGTTAAAAGCATAATCAGATTTAAAACTTTTATATTTAAGTTTTGAGGATCTTTACAATTAATT
>CAYRPF010000043.1:0-11314 GCA_964426185.1 uncultured archaeon
AGAATAGAAAGAATAGAAAGAATAAATCTAGTGGTAGTGGGGTTGAAGACGCTTTCTTAATAAGATAATGCCCACTATCACTGATATACTTAAGAAAGGTGTAGAAAATCCATCTATTTTTAATTGTTGGGAAGAATCATCAGTATCATCTGTGTGTGTTGGAATATACTGTATGGAAAGCTCGTTAAAATACTTATATTGTTCTCCATCAGATTGTTCTGCTAAACCTAATTCACCATAGTATAAACCGAGTTTTTCAATCTTTCCATTAAAATTTAGCGAAAAATGAGAAGTTCCATTAACAGTTATTGGGATTATTTCTAAAATTTCATAAGTATTACTGAAAAAAACCACCGAAATATTCTGAACATACTCATACTCATTTAAATTTTCATTTGCATCTATGATGCTAAAATTGAGTAAGTTATTAATCTGATCATATATGACATTTTCGTATTCGTATTCGGGCAGATAGTCGTTATTATACCAGCTATTAAAAAACCAAGATAAATCCTTTTCTGCAGCAATTTCAAATGCTGTTTGCATATCATTCAACCAAGCGATTTGAAATTTCATACTATCAAAGAATTGCTGTAATCCTGTAAAGAATGTATCATTCCCAAGATATTGCCTAAGTTTTTCCAAAATCACTGGAGCTTCGTCGTAAGCCAAATCCCAATAAGATTCTCCCGCAGTATATACCGATTGGTTGAGTCGCTGTGAAGTATAATCTCCATAAACATAATTGAATTTTCTGGTGGAAGTAACCTCTTTATAAAAGGTAAGATATCCTTGATCGGGATAGACGGTATTCATGTAAAAATCTTCCATCCAACATGCCCAACCTTCATCTAAAAAGCCCGCATCAACTTCATCATTTCCAACCAAATGATAAAACCACTGATGCGCGGTCTCATGAGCAATAATTAATCTTAACATTCTTATTGGATCTTGATATAATGATGCGGATTCAGTAATGTAAACTTGACATGGATGCTCCATTCCACCATAATGAGTGTATTCTTCTACCACATTAAACGATGGATAAGGATACATGCCGACGCTATATGAATATAATCTAACTGCACCGACTGCTGTTTCCAAAGCAATCCCTGCCCATAAATTCGATTCTTTGGGAAGAAAATAAGTGGAAATATTTGTTTCTTGATACATTGTACTTTCCACTTGAAAATAGCGGGAAGCCGAGAAAGTGATTTCACGCACAGGATAAATAGGGTCGAAGTACCTCACAATTTCACTTCCATTCACTTCGTTATGTGTTAAAGCTCCTGTAGCCGCGACTACAAAGCCAAAAGGGGTTTGAACAGCCAGTTTATAAAAACCCATATCTGTATAGAATGGATCTCCAATATTCAAATATGGATCGAGATTCCAGCCATCTTTTTCATCCCAAACACATGGCATTGGATAAGCAACGGCAAATTTTACAATGCGAGATTGGGAGTCATCATAGCCTGAATCGCTACATCTGTCAATACCTCCATCGGGTAAAGTTGTGATAAAATGAATAGAGAAAGAATCAGTAGAATTTTGGTTTAATTCAGTTGGTAGATCTATCCAAAGCAGTTGGTTGGAAACATCAACAGAGAAATTATAGGATTCCTTTCCATTTGATATATTTTTTACCGATTGAATCTGAATAGAGCCCGCCCGAGATTCAAAATCCATCCCAAAAACAAACAAATGAAATGGTATAGAAGAAAATACAATAGGATCGGCATTGTAGTAGGTTATATTCATGATACCTTCTACTTGTGAGGTGGTTTCATGAAATCTTAACCAAATGGAATAATTTGATAGTTGGGAAAAATCCACATTCTTAACAGCATTAGATGCTATGATTCCTTTAGTCTCTTCAGATAATTCTGATAAAAGAAGATTTGGATTGTGATTAGATTCAAAAGGAAAGATAAAAGAAGATTTGGATATAATTATCATAACTGTAAGCAAAATCATACTCAAACGAGTTTTATATGAAATCATAATTGATAGTCTAATGATCACTTAAATATTTAAAATTGAAGTATAATAAAATAACAAGTAAAAATTCGATTGAGCAAAAGTATTCAACCAGCAAATTTTTACGATGGTGTTTGTAATATTTAAAACAACCATCAGTCACTATTTTTTAATCAAACAACTGCGGGCGTATTGAAGTTATGAATGAAATGAACACAAACTGGATTATCATAGTTGACTGCACGGAAAATATGAAAAAAACAGATTTCCGCCCCAGTAGATTTCATGTTGCATTAAAAGGCGTTCAAAAATTTATTCAAATGAAATTCAAACTCTTTCCAGAAGAATTTCTAAGTATTTATATGTTTAGTAATAAAACTCAAATTTTAGCTCATTTAAGTCGCAATTCTCAAGATATTTTAAAGCAGTTAATGTCTCCTAAGTTTGTTCGTAACCAAGTTCCAGAAGGAAACGGAGAAGAATTGTTTTTTGCACTACAGAATGCAGTAGATTCCATAAGAAATCAAATAAAATTAATCGGAGGGCAAAAAAGCCGCATTATCATTATTTCTGGTTTACAAAAAATTTCATTTACACAAGAATTTAAAAATTTAATTGAAATCATGCAGGAATTAAACATTGTAGTTGATATATTTATCCTTTCTAATAATTCTACCAATGAAATTGCAATTACCTCTCAATTTACTCCTTTTTTTAATAAGTTACATGGAAATCTCAGAATTGAAACATCTAAGCGAGATTTTTTTGACCATTTAATTTCTTATGCTAAAAGAAGTGATATGTTGGTCAATGCTCATCCATTGCAAAGAACTGAAGGAGAAGCTACCAATGAATTAGTTGAAATTGCACAAGATTTACGAAAACCCACTGCAGAAGA
Organism: uncultured archaeon; assembly: GCA_964426185.1. GTDB lineage: Archaea > Asgardarchaeota > Lokiarchaeia > Sigyniarchaeales > Promethearchaeaceae > Harpocratesius. The sequence goes on from CAYRPF010000043.1 coordinate 2,879, forward strand.
AATTACTAATTTAAAAGATCCTTTAAGCATGATGCGGTGCCAAATCTGCTTTTCTAAAAAATCACCCATTGATCACAAGCATTTGAAAACAACTGGACGTTTTTGCCCTCTTTGTGGTATACCAATGCATTTATCATGTGCAGGAATGTGGACGGATAAGACGGAAGAAGGAGCTAACTTGTTTCGTTGTCCTTATTGCTATACTCTCTTGAAAATTCCGATGTATATCTTAAAAGGAATCAGAAGTCGGAAGTTTTTGGTGTCTGAAGAAGATAAAGAGAAATTTACGGTTAAAATGATTAGGGTAAAAAAAATTCCTCCGCAGATGGAAGATATGGATTGTGCCTACTGTCAACGTCCAATTATTGATACGAATCAAGTTAAGAAGATTTACAAGTGTTCTCATTGTAATGCATTTTATCATGATGATTGTTTGAGTAAAATGTATAAGAAATCGAAAATCTGTGAGTGTTGTGGTAGAAAAATAATATGAAGATTTTTTTTGTTACTTAAATCCAAAAATTTGAAAATTAAGCCTCAATACTAGTGTTATGACCGATAAAAAAAGAAAATGGGTAATTACATCTGCTTGGCCTTACGTTAATGCAATCCCACATTTAGGTAATTTGATAGGTTCAGTTCTTTCAGGTGATGTTTTTGCTCGTTATTGTCGCTTGAAAGGAGATCAAGTTTTATATGTATCGGGTTCAGATGTCCATGGAACTCCAGTTGCTGTGTCCGCTATAGAAGAAAAAGTAACACCCGAAGAGTTGGCATATAAAAATCACCAAACAATTAAAAAACTCTTTGAAAAATGGGAAATTTCCTATGATAATTATACCCAAACACATAACCCTGTCCATATTAAGTTTACTCAAGATTTTTATCGCCAAGTAGAGAAAAATGGATTCGTCTCGACAAAGACGCAAGAAGTATTCTACTGTGAACATGATAATCTTTACTTACCTGATAGATTCGTCGTGGGAATATGCCCATATTGTGGTTCTGAATATGCTCGAGGTGATCAATGCGATACTTGTGGAAAACTTCTGGAACCTGAAGACTTAATAAATCCAAAATGCAAACATTGCCATAAAACCCCAGTTAAACGTGAAACCACGCATTGGTATTTAGATTTTAATAAATGTGAAGATGGAATTCGTAAATTTGTTGAAAATAATAAATATATTCCTGCTAATGCACGAACAATGTCGTTAAACTTTTTAAAAGAAGGATTGCCAAGCCGGGCGATTACGCGTGATTTAGAATGGGGGATTCCTGCACCATTCAAAGGAGCGGAAAATAAAAGCATCTATGTGTGGTTTGAAGCCGTTTTGGGATATATTTCTGCAGTTAAGGAATGGGCGGAAAAAATTAAGGAAAATCCTTCCTTATTTGATGAATTTTGGCATGATCCTAATATGCAATCTGTCTATTTTATTGGTAAAGACAATATTATCTTTCATTTAATCATATTTCCTGGGTTGTTGGTTGCATATAATAAAGAATTACCTCAAGAAAAGCAATTTACCATGCCGTATAATGTTTCTTCCACCGAATTTCTTAACTATGAAAATGACAAATTCTCAAAATCGAGAAAAGTAGGAATTTGGATTGATGAAGCCTTAGAACTTGCTCCCGTGGAGTATTGGCGCTATTCTCTTCTTCGAAATCGACCAGAAAAACAAGATACCAATTTTCTCTGGAATCAATTTGAAAATGATATCATGGAGCTGAACGATATTATCGGCAATTTCATTCACCGAACCCTTTCATTTATTTCAAAAAGATTCGAAGGTAAAGTTCCAGAAAAACCTACTGATGAAGAACTCGATGAAGAAGATAAAAAGCTGATTGTAATTATTCATTCTGCCCCAGAACGTGTTGGAAATTTATTAGAACATTTTCATCTCAAAGAAGCTTTAAATGAAATTATTAAAATAGCCAGAAATGGAAATGTATATATAAACAATAAAGCACCTTGGAAATTAATGAAAACTGATAAGAAAAGAGCAGGTTATACCTTTTATTTAGCTGCACAAATGGTGAGAACTCTAGCAGTATTATTGACTCCATATATTCCTGGGGTAAGTAAGAAAATTTTTCTTGCGTTAGGTAATAACGAATCGCCAGATAAAATTAGATGGGAATCTGCAGCAGAATTGCGGGTTCAACCTCATACCAAAATTCCTCTGGCTAAACCATTATTTCAGAAATTAGATGTGAAAGAATTGCAAAAAAAATTGGATTTACTTCACGGAATTGTACCAAATGAAGATACCGAACTTAAAAAGCAATCTTCATCTACTCTAATTTCTTATGATGATTTTATTAAATTGGATTTGCGAACTGGAACGATAGTAAATGCAGAAAAAGTTCCCGAAACTTCTCATTTATTGAAACTACAAGTTGATACTGGAGAAAAATCTCTGCGAACAATTGTCGCAGGTGTAGGAAAAACATATTCTGCAGAAGAATTGGTCGGTACTCAAATAATAGTATTGGTAAATTTAGAACCTAAGACCATTAAAGGAATTACCTCTCATGGCATGCTGTTGGCCGTGGATTTGAAAAAGAAGGGTACAACATTATTACGTCCCGAAAAATCAATTCCAAATGGTTCCAAAATTCGATGAATGAAATTTTCTGTAATTATTCTTTTTTCATCTCCCTTGATCTTTTACTGTTCAATTAATAGATTTTTAACACCCGTATAAAATTCAAATCCACATAAATTGTTTTGATATATCTTGAAATAAAAAAATTGATAAATAATTAGAACTATAAATCAATCGGAGGCGATCCGATGGAAATCTCGGAGCAAGCCAAGGCATTTTTAGAACGGCACAAGAATGATTTTGAAAATCCAGTACTTTTAGTTTACTATGCACGATCTAAAGGTTGATGAGGAATTCAACGGAAAGTTAAGGTGAAGTATCAAGAATCGCCTTTTAAATCAGATAATCCTGATAATAATTTGCATTGGGGAAAAGCAAATTTTATCCCATATCCAGTAGAAGGATGTCCCGTATCAGTATATCTCGATACGGAAATGCAAACTTTGGTTGAAAAGGCGATGATTGATATGGAAAAAATGGGAATGTACAAATTCCTTACCTTGACCTATTAACCAACTCAAGAAAAAGCATTACTAAATGATAAAATCTCTCAAAGTGAAGGAGTTTTTTGATAGAAATGGCAAAAATTCGTGCTTTTTCTTGAATTTTTTCATTATCTATTTAAATTCAATTTTTTAGAAAGTTTATTTATAAGGAATTTCTTTTATTTGAATAGAAAAGAAATCTATTTTTTGAGGGAAAAATCATGGTGCATTATAAGGATCCTGTTTTACATCATAACGACTCAAATGAGGAAAATGATAACAACTTCCAAGAATCGGATGATTCGATTGTAATTCCCGAGTGGACAATAGATGAAGACGGGATTCCATATTGTACAAAACAGACAGATTATCAAAAAATCATTGAGTCAAATTTAAAAAAACGTTTTCCTCATGAATTTGAAAAAATGCTTCACTGCCATCATTGTGAGCATTATCGTCAAGATGATTGTTATTTTCCCAAATCAGAAATAGATAAGATTGAAAATGATAGAAATTCTTTACGTATTCGCTGTCAACTTTGCGGAGCAAAAATCGATCGGTTATTTTCAATTTTGATGAGTCTTTATTATAAAGAGAAATTTGGAGTTAACATGCCAGTTATATGTTGTTCGTGTTATAATTCTTTGGAAAACAACACATATGAGCGAAATTCCAAACGTCGTATGATTTTATTTGTAATTAGTTTCTTAACTTCGTTTTACTTTCTTAGCACCTATCTTATTTCACTATTTCAGTTTCAATGGCTGGGATTTCTTTTCTTTTTGCTCCCATTTACATTTTGGGGATATATTTCAATACGGGATTTAAAAAATATATACTATCTCCACAAAGGGCGCAAATATTATAAACAAATCACGCAAGCTTCTGAGGTAGAAGTTGAATCTCCTGAAGATCTCGGTCTTGAACGAAGAGAAGCATTATTAGATAAAGATGATAAAGAAAAACCAGATGGAGGTGCTTTTCATTCTCCAGGATATGAATATTGAAAAGAAGAAAAAATTATACGTCGTGAATTTGTTCCAGTAAACTTAAAATCTGATAGATTTGAGTTCTGCTATGTAGTGGGCAGTTTAAATCTTGAGCAATATCTTCTAACAAAGAAATGCAATTACTGGCACATACGATTGGAGTATTCTTTTTGTTATCAATGTTCACTATTAAATCTAAAGATTCTTGGGCAATTTTTCGAATATTGCGTGGAACTCCATTATCTTCATTAATCATATTCAATAAAAATTTGACTTGTTCAAAATTTTCTTCATTTTCTGCAATCTTTTCACTTTTCGTTTTTCGTGGCATAATAATCATCTCATTATGTGTAAAAATTTTCCTCATGCTTCATTGGTAACCTATAACCAGTTGAGAAGAAGATAAAAGAAATATAATTCACGTATTTAAATACGACATATTTAAAAAAATTTTGCAATATCGCACTTCAATTCTTTATGAGATTGATTTTTTTATTAAATCAGCCCATTTCTGATATAAACGTTGCACAATATAAAAACTGATTTTAGGCTGACGGTGTGCATCCACAATTCCTTTGTTATTTTGTTCTTGTGGTTTATCGCGAAAACCATTATACGGGCTTAAACGAAAATCGTTAAAATGCCCAATACAAGCGCCAGCAATGTAATCTTTCTTTATAATCTCAGAAATATAAGTTCGTAGGAGATCGTACTGAAAATTCTCACTCCAATGAGCTATAGCAAATGATTTAAATCCAGTAATTGCTTCAGCACCAAATTCCAATAGAACCAATGGTTTTAATTTTCCATCTATATGTTTTTCTTTAATAGATTCCCAAATTCTATCAATAAATTTGGCAGACTCTGCCGGAGATTTATTATATTTTCCATACCAACCTGAATCAGTTCGGGTACAAACAAAATCCACTAAATCAAATGTGAGGTCTTCTAATGGAGTTTTGGAAACCAAAGAATGAGTTCTAAATGGATCTAATTCTCGAGACAAAGCGAGCAATTCTTCCATAAATTCTCTTCCTTCTTTAGAATTAGTCTCACAGTCACTTCCAACCAACCATGTAATTATAGAACAGTGATTTTTATCTCGATGAATCATTTCCCATAACTGTTTTTGAGCGATTGTTAAGTATTCTTTTGAATAATCTTTTGTAGTGAATCCACATACAGGAATTTGCTCTAATATCAGAAATCCCATTTCATCAGCCAATTCTAAGAGTGATTCATGAGGAGGAAAATAGGTAGTTCTAATGCAATTAATATTTGCATCTTTCATGATATTTAGATCATTGTAAATTAAACGTGGATTCAGAGAAGAACCTACATCTGGATGATCATCAAACCGATTAACTCCACGTAGGATTATACGAGAATTATTCAAATAGAAATTATGCTCATTGACATAGAATTCACGAAAACCCCATCTTAGTGTTTCTCTATCAATTTCCATTCGATTTTTTTCTTCAATTAGCTGGAAAACTACATCATATAAATATGGATTTTCTGGGGTCCATAAAGTTGGATTCTCTAAAGGAATAATGGCATTGAAAAATTCACTATTTTTATTCTTCATGTTAATGTTCAATTCATGAGTAGTGTGCATAAAATTGTCCTTTACTGAAACTAAAACACTTCCCTTAAATGGTCTGGCATAAGACCTATAGTCTTTTATAAAAAAGCGAACTTTTAGTTTTGCTTGGCAATTTTGATAACCTTGACCTAAAGGACGATCAAATTCAATGCTATTAGTTAATTTAATATCATCAAGGCATACCATGGAAGTTTGCTTTAAATAAACTTGGCGGTAAATCCCTCCATAATTCATCCAAGGAGGATTTAATCCCCAAGGTAGTCGGTTTGGATAATAACGATTATCAACTTGGATGATTAGTAAGTTTTCCTTGCCAAATTTCACAAATTGATTGATTTCAAACCAGAATTTCGTATAACCACCTTCATGAAAACCTACGTAATGACCATTTATCCAAACTGAAGTTAGATAATTAGAACCATTGAGAACTAACGTAATCTTCTTTCCATTCCCTGAACCCCATTTAAATGGAAGGAAAAAGGAAGTTTCATACCATCCTGTTCCAAAATGATAAAAATTCTTTCTGTTTTGATAATAAGACCAAGTTGAGGGAACGTATACTTTTAATCGTTGATCATCAAAGGGTAGACCTGTCTCAAACCATTTATTTATGATTCCAGGATCTTCTTTGTCGGTATCATCTTGCGAAAGGCCAAAGTGAAATTTCCAAAAGGTGTTTGAAAGCAAGATCCGTTTTAAATCCGCCATGCTATCGCCTTAAAATTTCACATACTTTATAAAAATTAATGCTACTAAAAAATGTTAAACGAAATTTGGAAAATAGATCATTTCACTGGAAGTTCATATTCATGACATGTGTAGTTTTCCTTTAACTTTACTTGCCCATTTATAAATTGAGTGGCAAATTGCCCGCAATTGGAACCTATAGCATTCTCTTCCCATTCTCCGATGCTTAATATGCACTCATAACCATATTCTCGAAAAGAATCCCGAACTTTTAGATTGTTTAACAGATTTTGAGTGATTTTACTTTTCAATTGATTTTCTTTTGCACGGTTAGTAGGATTAATTGGAGTAATTTTAATTAAGTATTTATCTGGATTAAAGAAAGGTAAAAGTTTTGCGGGTTGAAGATCAACAGATTCTTCTACAGCGAAATTTAGTGTAATTTTTCGATCACCTTTTTCAAACCAACGATCCCCAAAGGTGGAAATTTGTGCAAAATTCCAAATAGGAACTGGGATAAGAGATTGTCGCATTTTTTGATCGGTAGAATGTATTGAAAATTGTAATTGGAAATGGCCGTTTCGATAAAATTTTTGCTTGATTTCTAATAAATGTTCAAAAAATGACCCCGCATTTTTAGGAGCAATTGTACTAATGCATGGTATTAATCCAGGAGCTTTGATTAGATGAGGGAGGTCTTTTAATAATTCTAATACATTATCGTTTAAACTGGGTTCTCCCATTCGGGCAAATTGGATTTTGAATTTTTTAACAGGAATTTCTAAATTCGGATAATATTGAGTGATCATATGCTCTAATTGAGCCCACATTCCTTCTTTAGAAACTTTACCATGATAATATTCTCCTGCATCGCACATTAAACATCCGATAGGGCAACCAAATAAGGTAGAAAGGATTAGAACCCATTTTTCTTCTCTTGAATGGGGCGGTTGTATACTATGAACAAATTCTAGAATTTCCCCACCATATCGCCCAATATATAAAGTAGCCAAATTCTGTTTCCCAAACTTTCGAAGTATTTCAATTTCCAACAATTTCACCTTTATCAATTATAACAGATACCGATTCTATAAGATATTAATGTGAATAATTAAGAAAAACCTCACTATATTTTGTTATTTTATTAACTCGCTTTTGCACAATTCCATAGCTGTTTTAATTCCGTCTCCCATTGATAGGCTTATTTGCCTGTATTGAGGATGAACGAGGTCTCCAATTAAAAAAAGCCTACGAGATTGGAATAATTCGTTTTTTTGTGTTTTTAAATATTTTTCAATTAAAAACGAGTTGGGGATTCGACCGATAGCCACTATAATTAAATCAACCTCAAAATAGGGTAGATGTTTTGCAGATGAAGAAAAAATTCGAATTTGTTCATTCTTCAAGGATATATTGGAAATTGGAAAATTTAACTGGATTTTGATGTTGTTCTTTTCTCCAACTAAGTTTTGTAAACGTGAAATTGCTCTTATTTTAGAAGATCTTACTAAAATTATAACTTCATTTCCTTTCTGGACCAAATTTAAGGCATAATCAAACGCGACATCACCGCTACCAATTATTGCGATTCTCTTTTGAGTTGAATTTATATTTTTTATTTCGTAATAAAGCTTTTGCTGCTTAAATCCCTCTGATTCACCCGCTACATCTAGTTTTTTAGGCTGCGAGCCAGTTGCAAGTACTAAGTAGGATGATTGGAACTTTCCATATCTGGTTTCTATTTGAAATAAATTTTGCAAAAAATCTATACGATTTACTCGCAATTGTTTAAAATTGAGACGGTAATTTTGGATAATTTCAGTAAATATTTCACATAATTTTTTCCCAGATATTCCTTGAGGAAATGTAATCAGATTTTCAATTAGAAAAGCATTTTTTACACAACCACCAATTTCTTCACCAATTAGTAAATAAGAGGTTCCTTCACGTTGTAGTTGTAAAGCAGTAGATATTCCTGCCGGTCCGGCTCCAATGATTATTATTGAATGATAATTCTCCCTATTTTTCATATTCTCCCTATTTTTCATATT
>CAYRPF010000043.1:11414-21143 GCA_964426185.1 uncultured archaeon
TTATTATTGAATGATAATTCTCCCTATTTTTCATATTCTCCCTATTTTTCATATTTTCCCTATTTTTCATATTTTCCCTATTTTTCTCCTTAACCATCATATCAATCACGGCATTATTTCTTCATTAATTCTTGATAGCTCCCACAAATACTGAATCCATGGCTTAATGCACGTAAACTTCCTAAATGAAATTTTTCAGTATAGGTAGCAGTACCATCAATTGCAATAAATGTTCGAAAACCACGCATAAATGCATCTCGGGCAGTGGTTTCACAACATAAATGTGTCATCACCCCAGTAATTACTAGAAAGTCGATTCTTTTCTTCTTCAATATTGATTCTAGTGAAGTGCGGTAAAATGCACTATATTGATGCTTTTGTAAAAAAATAGTAGATTTTGGGAATTTTAGAAGATTTGTCAACAAAAAAGGATAAGAATCATTTAATATCGAATTTTTCCACCAGATATTCATTGGATCAGTCGAATCTAATGAATTCGAATGTTGAGTAGCAATTATAGGTAAATCTTTCTTGTGAAAAAAATTAATTAAATTTTGAATGTTTGGAACTATTTCAGGAGCTGAAGGAACAAATGCATGAGATATTTCATCTAAAAAAACATTCTGCATATCCAAAACGATAAGTAAGGCATGTTCTAGAGAAATTTCAAAGGGACGATGGTGTTTGACTAGTGAAAGTTCTTCTTTCCACTCAGTAACCTTCTGGGATTGGTTTTGTTGGGTGAAATATCTTTCTTTCTTCATTTCGATTGTATTAATTACTGGTTATAAAAGAAAGCTTCGCAACAATACAAAAAAGGAAAAATTCCAAAAAACCTCAATTTTGAACCGATGGAAAATAATCAGCAATAATTTCAACTAGAATGCCCGCAACCATTGTTTCCCCATATTTTCCTGCCAATTTTCTAATAGCTGTGCCTAATTTCATTTTCAGCTTATTTCGTTGAGAATTGTCTATGTCAGGTAGGCTTTCTTTCAAATCAAAATACTGTAAAGCATCTTTCTGGGAGATTTCTTCTCCATATATCTTATTATCATTAAAATGAATTACAAAAAAACCATGGAATATTATTTCTTCTTTAGTACCGCGTTTGAAAACACATTTTTGTTCAATAATATCTCCTTCTCTAAAATGAGATTTTTTAAACACAATATTGTCATCTAATGAAAATGTGCGTAGAAAGATGCGATTAAAGATATATTTATCACCACGGGTGATTTTAGCAATATAATTAACCGCTTTTGGTGTCTCTTCCCAATAATTTGGTATGTAGTAATCATCATAATATTCTGTCAATAAACAAGTATACTCTTGCAATTTTACGTTCATTTTCAAGATCACTGGAAATTTAAATCTGATTATAAAAGATTATAGAAAAGTAAATTTTAAGATTATAATAAGCCAGATACTTCATCAATTTTTTAGATTATCGCCTTAATTTCTAACTTATTTCGACAAAAATTTAATATACCCGTACAATTGAATTAATCTTATATGAATTCGATAATTCCAACAAATCCGGATTCAAACAAAGAACCCCGAATTTTCTATAGTATGATTGCATTATGGCCTTATACCTTGCAAAATCGCCTTTCAGATATGGTAGATCAAGAGATGGCAAATTTTTTCCATTTATATTTAAAAGTTCATGAAAAATGGGGATCTCCACCTGTGATTTTAGGAATATCTCCAGTATCTTTTTTAGAAAATACTCGAATTTTTTATAATGAAAATTTTTCTTCCATCCAAAATATGGTACCTTTAGGGAATTGGGAATTTCCGGATGGTGCATGGGTTTCTTACGCCCCAGAATTTTTATCTAATGAATCGATTATTAGACAATATCTTGCTGGACAGAGATTTCTAATCAAATGGTTCCACCAAGAATCAGATAGTAGTATTTTCTGTTTTTATCAGAGTTTGGACAAAGATATTACCGAAATTTTGCCGTCTTTAGGTATTTTTCATCTGGTTTTCGCGAACCCAATTGGTCAAGAATATAATATTCCTTTGAATTTTACTTGGCAAGCAATTGAACCTGGGCAAAATCAAATGAACTCAGACAATAAACAAGAAAATGATTTTGTTTTTAATAAAAATACCAGTAAATTGCTTGTAGTTCAGTCATTTCTAAGCAAATCTCTGAAAAAATCATTAAAATATGCTTTAAATCTCGCTAACTTAAACTCACATGCAAAAGCTTTAATATTTTTGCCACTTATTGGCTCAGATTTGAATAAAAGATGGAATTTTCAAAAAAACCTTCAGAAATTACTGACCAAGAAGAAAATGAAATATGGTAGACTTGGAACATGTGCTGAATTTTGGCAAGATTTGGAGCAGCAAAAGTCAACACTTCCAGTTTTAGCCTCCAATATCTTTGGTAAGAAAAAACTGAAAGAGCAGCATCAGATAAATTTTATTACTTCTGCCATTAAATCATGCGAAATTCTCTTCCATCAAACGGAGATGCTTTCTGTTTTTGCAGGTATTCTCGGCGGACCGCATTCGCAAAATGATTTGTCTAATCTCTGGCTACTTTTTCTAAGACAGCAAGATCGCACATTAATTGAAGGAAAAGTAATTACTGAAGTTCTTCGGGACTCAGCACACGATTTTCGTTCTATTTTTTCAGCTTTACTTAGTACTCAAGAAAATTCATTAATGCATATAGGGCATTCCGTTAAAATAACCCTAAATCATGACGTTTTTACCATTTTTAATTCGCTTTCTTGGAATCGCAACGGATATTTTACTTTACCTGCCCGTTCATTTAATCATGCCTTAGATTTTGAGGGACAGCCACTAATTGTACAAAATATTGCCCACACACCATTTACGCTTAATCGAGAAGTTCAATTAGGTTTAACCCATTTGGAAGGGCTAACATATTTAAAGAACGTTGAAAAAGAATGGCAAGATTACCAACAATTACAAGATTTAAATTATCCGGTTGAATATTCTGTTAATAATTACTCGCAAAAACGCCCCCAAGAACAATTAATTGAATTTGAATCTCAACTAAAGGATAATTTACTAATCTATCTACCCGAGCATTCAGCCGTAAAACCTTTTGGAATATTAAATATCACTGGAATTAAAGGAACTTCAAATGACCAGGTCCGAGATGTGGTTATTTATCAAGAAAATAATCAAATTATTTTTGAAAATGTTAGAATCATTGTAAAAATTTCATGCAAGACAGGTTGTATCGAATGGTTGAGTGTAAAATCTCAAGATCCAAAAGAACAAAATCTCATTCGGTCCCATTTATTTTTCTGGGGATATTATCCTTCTACTGATTCCAAATATGAAAATTCTTCTTCTATAGATTTTGAAAAAATTTCTCATAACAAGCGCAAAATATTTCAAGTGAGTTCGATAGAAATTGTAGAACGAGGACCTATTCGTTATTCGGTTTTATGCCGATACAAGGCTTTATCGACCGGTACCGACCTCCACATCTATTATTACTTTTATCATAAAACGGAACGGATCGATGTAGAAACTTTAGTTAATTGGCAAGAACCCCGAGGCAATCTCTACTGCTCGATTACCACCGTTTCAGATATGCCACGAATTACCCGCAAAACCTTACTTACTTTTGAAAATGAAGTTATTTCTCATTTTCCCCCTATTTCAGATAAAAGTTATACTATTTCTTCACTTCATGATCTAAAAGTTCAAGATTTTATTATTCGGAAATCTGCGTTATTGAATGAAACCAGTAAAACTTCTTTAGGATTAGCAATTTTTTTACAAAACAAACATTTTATGTATGGAGATTCAAATACAACTGTTATTAAATTGCTTGGTTCTGCACCTTGCATTAAGGCAAAAACGAAAACAGCAACTCTTGATTCAGATCACAATTCCCAGATTCTCTATCAAGAAATAGGATTTCACCGCATTCTTTGGGCTTTGCATCCTATTGCACCTAATATTTCCGATCTACATATTTATCGAAAGTATCAAGAATATAACATCCCACTGATAGCCGTTCCAACCAATGCAGTTCATTCATCCGTTTCTTTCTTGGAAGTTTCTCCAGAATCAGTTGAAATAACATGTTTAAAAGAAATTGAACCGTACATGCCTGAAGCTCCCGACTGGTTTTATCGTTCCAATATGAACGAACTAGCTTTTATCATCAGATGTATAAATCTTGAGGATAAAGCTCAGGTTACTCATGTAAACTTGAAACTTCATGAATCATTTGCTATTACTAAAGTGGAAGAAGTTGACCCAATCGAAAAAATTGTTAATCAAAATATAGATCCAGAACCAATTCATATTAAAGAACGGAATATTCAGTTCGAACTTAGGCCATTTCAGCTAAAAACAATTTTGATTGTTTGTAGATTGCTATTGGAAGAATAAAAACAGAAAAATTAGAGCTGAAGGCTCGGTTCGTTCGAATATCGTAGCTTATTTCCAAAACGTTTGTTTAACCATTCTTGAATCGGAGGTGCAATTTCATCCACCAATACTATACCAGAATCAAGCACGGGGTTTTTTATTTTCAAATCTTTTACGTAATCTTCAATTACCTTTCCAATTTTAGGCTGGATTTTTAAAAATTGAATAACACTGTTTTCTTGGAGCTGACCATGTGGATGGAAAGAAAGAAAAGCCGTAAAAATTTTTTTCGGTGGGTCTATCTTCATTTTAAACTCCTTTACATATTCCAAGCTCGCTTCAAAAATAATACGATGAATCACTTTTTTACGAAACCATCCTATCTTTTCTGAGAAGTTTCCGACCACTATGGCACGTCGCTCTGTTAAGAAGAAAGTGGCAGGGAAACCTTTCACATAGGCAAAAGCTTTATATCCAGCTATCTCAGATCCCCAAACTACATTATAATTGGAACGAAATTTTACCAATACCCGCATTGTAATTAATAAAAGAAGGGGTAAAAAATGAATGTTATTATATATATTCTTTTTCTTATTTTACGAAATTTTAAACAATATTTTTGCGAGAATTCCGTTGAACGGGCCATTTTATTGCACTAAATATCGCTAATATTAGAATTAAGCCCCCGATAAGATAAAAAATCAAGAAGTCCCGCTCTAAATAATAATTAGGAGAGAAATTAAAGCTTTCATATAGAGGTGCTACTAAGATGCGGAGAAAATTTCCAAATCCAGATATTACTGGCTGAATTAGGTTCATAAAAGGAATTAAATAGGGTAGTATTATTTCTATTGCATTGTAAATTTGTTCTAGAAAATCTGTGATATCAGGAATTTGAATTAGAGTAATAAATATTAGGATCCTGTTATGTATCATTAGGTATCATCTCCAAAAACAGATTTATATTCAAATTTTTGCACATCTGCTTGTTTAACTTTAGTAGAACTTGAAGTTTTCTTTGATTGCATTGTATAATTTCTTTTTCTTGATTTAGATCTTTTGGAATTTGATTTCTGTTTATGATTTTTAGATTTTGGTTCAATTGGGCTGAAAATTGCTATTAATAAATCATATAAATAAACAAAGATATTCAATCCCATAACTCCCATAGATGCATAAATTAAATTATTTAAATTCATGGAAAATGTTGTACTGAGCTTTTCTGAAAGTGAAATGGTCAAATTTTCAAATTCCATAATTCCAGAAAATCGATATATATACATATAGAATAAATTTGCAATCAAAAGTATTATTTCAGCGATGGCTTTTCGTATTGAAAATTTGGGACTGCTGGCTACCCAAAAATTAATTGAAGTAGTAATTATTCCCATTCCCCAAATCCAATAAGTAATTATTTGGACTTTGATTTCAGAAAAAAGAACTATTCCAAAAAGATCATAACCAGCTAAAGAAGTAAAAATTATAAGCGGGATAGAAACTTTAAAAATCCAATTAAAAATCGCCGCGATCAATCCTTTTCCGATATTTTTTATTTCAGGTTTCAATGTTGTTGTCCCTTCTTCCTTTTTTTTTTAGATTCTTCTTTTAACATATTTCCATTTTCTGGTTGACTGATTTTTTGATCTTTGGCTTTAATCATGGAAGTAATGATTGCTTGTAATTTGGATAATCCTCGACAAATCCCGCATCTGAATAGGTATACAAATAATTAATCTGCAAACCAAATGAGATTAGTTTAAGAAAATAAGTCGATTGTATCTCTAAGGTAAAATGCACATTATATTTCCATAATAGATAAGGATAAACAAAAATTGAAGCATTTTCTTCTGAAATTGTTCCATTATCAATATAAAGTTGCACATCGGGATCATTCCAAGAATTGTTATTGTCAACTAATAAATTCTCCGGTGTAAAATCTGCCTCTATCGCTTTTAAATTTAAATCATGAATTTTTTGAGCGTTGAGTGTAGCTTGGAACAAAATTTGATTTAGAATTGTAAAATTCTTATGAGAAGTTTTATTTTCTAGCCGAAAACTAACTTTTACTGAAAAATTTTCGAAATCATAAAATCCTGCATTGTCAAAAGTCATATTTAAAACAAAACGATTACCATTTGGTCCAAGATTTATATCCATCTGATCCCAATCAGCAGAAATACTTGTAGGATCCGAAATTACGGTGAAAATAGAGAAACCACCAATTAATAACGTTATTGTTATAGCGAGAGATATGATTTTAATCCAAGTGGTTAAAAGAAATCGAATCAACTTTTTTGTAAACATTTCCACACCAATTTTATTTCATTATTCACTAAGAATATAATAAAGTTTTCGATTTATTTTTCATTTGAAATTTAAGTATTTACCAAATTAAGGCCATTACAAATATAATAGTGGCAAAACACAATTACAAACCAATGTACAACATGGTAACAGTCAGAAAAAAAATTCGGTAATTTAAAGTATGATTTTGTATATAAATTATTATGGAAGTTTCTAATTTCACAGATATTATATTGCCAAAATCAATTAAACAACCAGAAAAATGCGATTATTGTGGAAAACCATTACCAAAAAGGCATGTTGTTCATAAGAATATTAGTCAAGAAAATTCAGAGCATAAATTCTGTTCTCGTTTGTGTAAAGAAAAATGGTGCCATGAACAAGCCCTAAAATGAAAAATCAAGTCTTTTTTCTCATTTTCTTAAAAACCTTCAATCCGTCAATCAGCCCTTAAAATTTAAAGGTGGATAAATTCTCCTTCCGTTTTTATAAGTTTGTTGAATTTCAAGAGAATCGAAATTATAAGGGTCAATTGTGAATAAATTTTGATTTAGTAATACAAAATCCGCAAATTTTCCTATTTCTAAGGTACCTCGAATATGTTCTTGATGAATAGCCCAAGCAGCATTTCGCGTGTAAAGTGTTAAGGCTTCTTTAATTGAAATTTCTTGATTAGGGTTTATTTTATACCGAACAACACAATCTTTTATGGCCCGAAGTATATTTACAGATTCTACTGGAGCGTCGGATGAACCTGCAAGCTTTAAGCCATGATTAAGAAGATCTCGGAAAGGATATGTGATATTCAATCTTGATTCTCCGATAAAATTTACTAACCAGTTGGATTCACTGCGAAGAAATTCAGGCTGGCAAACTGGAATAATATTAATCTGCGCCATTTTTTTAATAGTAGCCAATGAAAGCATAGATGCATGTTCAATTCGAATTCTGGGATTTTTCTGGGGAAATTTTTCAACTTCCTTCATCTTTTTTTCAGAAAAATCGATTTTGGGTTCAATTTTCCAATGTTTTTCAATTAAATTGACAAGTTCTGTGTTTGCTCTGTCACCGATTGCATGTACCATTACATCAATATTATTTTTGGCGGCCCATTCAATTTCTTCACCCAACAGCTGTAAATCTGTAGCACAAAATCCCGAATTAGAAGATAAATTGGTATAAGGTTCAAACAACCAAGCCGTTTTCGCTCCAAATGAGCCGTCCATAAATCTTTTTAATCCTTGAATTTTAAGGTGGTGGCTCAATAGTTGAAAATTTTGCTCTAATTCATCCCTTAACTGGAAAAAAAGAAGAGGATCCTTAACATTAACGTATAAAGCAATATCCTGTTGCATATCTTTTAAATATTGAAGCGATTTCCATGTGTCTAAATCAAAATCTGAAACAACACCTCCAATCGCAGTAATTCCATGAGATGCCAATTCCATCGAAAATTCTCTCATTACTTTTTCTAAAATCAGTTTTTCTGGTTGAGGCATAATGTTTTCCACCAATTTCATGGCATCTTCGGTCAACAATCCCGTGGGAATTCCTTGCGAATCAACTTTAATTTCTCCATGAAAATCTGAAGGAAAATTAGCTGAATGAGATTCTATTCTTAAAAGTTCTAAAGCTCGAGAATTAAGAAATACGATATGTAAATCATAACGATAGACAAGGATAGGATGTTGAGTATCAATTTCATCCAAGATATATCTGGTTGGAAAAATTTTTTCTTGTGGATTGTGGAACTGCTGCTCATTAAATTTAATCCCGATCACCCATTCAGAATTTGCCTTGGCTGCTGCAAATTTTCTTAATTCTTCTTTAAACTGGCCTAAGGATGATAATTTGGAACAATCAAAATATGTTTTATTCAAAATACAAGTAATTGGATGAAGATGAGCATCAATGAACCCAGGATAAACATAAGTTTGCTGCAAATTTATCTCTTTGAGTGAATAATTGTTTGTTTGGAAATTTTCTCTCCAGAATCGCAGTAATTCAGCGCGGGTCCCCCTATTTTTAATGATTCCATCAATTACAAGTATAGCTTCGACCATTGTATCATTTTCATCTAACGTAAAAAAAGTTGCATTATAGAATAAGAAACACCTGTCTTCGTTTAGATTCTTCATAGTTAGTTATGAAAAAATATTCTTTTTAAGTTTTTCCTCAGTTATATTGCACCCGAATACACCGTAAGTGGAAAAGATTCGGTTTTCAATGTGGAAAATCGATTTAATTCGTATTCTGGGTTCAAAAAACCTATTTAATATCATTTCAATCCTTTAAATAATCTTTTCTCTCACTATCAGGTAAAAATTCCAAGATTTCAATTATTTCTGGGTAATTGAACCGAGATAAGTTGCATTTCCTAAATAGTAAAAAATAGATTAAATATTTCGGAAATATCGAAATTCACAGTGGGAATCGCCTTGTGCGATGGTTTTATTTCGCTGAAGGCGCACCCACTTATTTAAATTATCAGCCAGCAAATTATCATATTTACAGAGAATAGGGGCTAAAGATTCATGTTGATTTGCCTTAAAAATATCGTAATAATAACACCTATTGATATTAAAGCCAAAACGTAGCCTGTCTTCTACTACATATTCCAGTTTAAAATACTTGTTATCATATAATTTGTGATTTCCTTGTTTGGTAGTTTCAATAAAATGCTTCCAAGGATTTTTCGCGTTTTCACACTCTTGCTGTTGTTTTTCCAGTAAATTCTTTACCATTACTGTATAAATTTCCATAATCATTGCTTCAATTTCTTCATATGTAAAATTTTCAGCTGAAATAGCCTTAGTAAAAGCTATCACAAATAATGGATTAATAGCATGCAAATTTGCGATATTATTTCCAAAAAAAGGCTGGTTTTGCGGGGCTTTTATCAGTTGATTCAATGTTTTACAAAATTTGTCGGTATAGACTTCTGCTTTGCCAGAAGGAAAATGTTCTTTTAGATAGCTTTCCACTAAAAGAGTGAAGTACTTGTGCAGCGTTTCTAAATTTTCCATTATAAAGAAGATTTACTCT
>CAYRPF010000043.1:21243-27148 GCA_964426185.1 uncultured archaeon
TTTTTCCTTAAAATCAAACTTTTTAATACCCAAGCGTTTTAGAATATTTTGCAAATATGCAAAAAGACAAATCTTTTTAAATTAAGTATATCTCTATTTTATTAATATATATTTTGCATTTATGCAAACCTTTGTAATAATGCAAATGCAAAATGTGTCTTTATTTCAGGTGTAGAAAAACAATGACGCAAATTAAACCACTTAATTCAGAAAAAATCCCACTCGTTCGATTTGACCATGTTACGAAACGATTCGGATCCTTTACTGCAGTTAAGGATATTTCGTTTGAAATTAATAAAGGTGAAATTCTAGGATTTCTCGGACCAAACGGCGCAGGAAAATCAACTACTATGAAAATGTTAGCAAGATTACTTCGCCCCACAGAAGGAACAATATATATCCGGGCAAACAATCATCTTGCCCCTTTAACAAATAGATCAAAAGATGTGCTACTGAACAATGTGGGTTTCTTAATTGAAAACCCTACTTTTTATGGAAATATGACGCCAAGAGAGTTATTAAGCTATTTTGCTGAACTTAAAGGCTATCCTCCCTCTAAAGTTCATAATCGCGTGGAAAAAGTAGTTGAAATGGTAGGTTTATCGGATTGGATTGATGTTAAAATGAAAGGATTTTCAAAGGGAATGCGCCAAAAAATCGGTATCGTCAGTGCCATAGTCCACGATCCAGATGTAATTGTATTGGATGAGCCTCACACTGGATTAGATCCACGTGCACGTTCAGAAGTTCGGGCATTACTGCTCGAATTAAAAAAAAAGGGTAAAACAATCTTCCTTAGTAGTCATCTTCTCTATGAAGTCAGTGAAGTAGCCGATCGAGTTGCAATAATTTCAAATGGGAAATTAATCGCTCTCGATTCGTTGGAAAATTTAGAACAACGAGCACAAGGAAGTGTTATTGAACTAGAACTCTTCAATTTCGATCCTTTCGCAGAAAAAGAATTCAACAAAACTATAGAACGATTGAGAAAAGTCGTTTTACCCCATACGGGTTTAAATTTTCAATCAGAATCAAATTCACCCACGGATTTAATTAAGTATAATTCAAATTCTGGACAAATTGAAATCATTTTTAATGGAAACCCTGAAAATCAGTTAAAAATTTTCAGAGCACTTTTCGAGCATAATTTTCCCGTGTTAGAGTTTTCTGTTCCAAAAGCAGATTTATTGGAAGATTTATACTTGATGTTTATGGATGAAGAAGATGAACACCAATTGGCGGAAAAACAAGAATTAATGGTAAAAAAGAAGATGAAAAAAAATAAAAAAGTGAAAAAAGTGAAAAAAATGAGCAAAATGGACCATGTGGGTAAATATGCTAATATGGAAGCTAAGGAGGGAATAAAATGAGTCTAAAAACAAACTCCATACAAGAAACACACTCAGAAAATTTGGCATTATCCAATGGAACCGAAAAAATAAATATTGGTGCATATCGGGGATGGATTCAAATCGAAAAAACCATTTCTTTCGAATTTGTGCGCAATGGAAAAAAATTATTGGCCATGATTATAACCTCGGCCGGCATCTTTCTTCTTTCCTTGATAATCCAATTGATTCAAAAAAATCAAGGCATGGATCTACCTTTTGAAGCTCTTGATTACTTTCAAAATTATTTAGGAATGATAAATTTCCTCATTCTTATTATCGGTACTACTTTTTTCGGGTCAATTATCGCGGAAGATTTTGAAAAAGAAACTGGAAATTTGATTTTTCCAAAAATTCCAAAAGAACGCTTACTCTTAGGTAGATTCATTGCTCGCTATCTGTATGCCTTCTTAAGCGTGGCTTTTTATTATCTTCTAGTAGCAATTGTTACTTACGTGGAATATGATGGAATTCCTAAAATTGTGTGGGAATCTATGCTCTGGGCTGAATGGTACCTTTTTGGGATTGCAGCATTCTTTACTATGTTTAGCAGCATATTTAAACGCTCATCTACAGCCATGATCACAGGTATTCTCTCAATTTTGATTATATTCAATTTGCTATCCATGATTTTCATGTTCAGTGGAGTAACTGTAGAACCATTTTACTTTTTAACCTACTATGCAAATATTATTACACAATGGTTTCATATGCCAGCAGCAGATTCACGCTTTCAAGAAATCCCATTTATGCGAGGTCCTGGTGCAGCCGCCTCTGAAGGGAGTACATATTATCAATGGATTACCCCAAGTGCTACAGGCGCTATAATTGGATTAGGGATATACTCAATCATTTGTCTAACAATTGCATATATTTTGTTCAAAAGAAGACAGAATTAAGAAATCTTCTTTTGGACTTCTCTTTTTTTTTCCCAAAAGATAAAAATTAATGGTCTTTGTATGAAACTTAAGATGCCGAATCCTCCTCAGCAACATTCTCCACCATCAGTTAGCATGAGTTTAAAGCAAAGTTGGAAGATGTTTATAGAAAATTACAAAGCATTCTTACTTACCGAAGCATTTGCCCTTATTGCTCTATTTCTGCTCGTTTTTGGATTTATTTCCATAATTTTTGCAATTATCAGCTTAATACCCAATATCACTATATCTGAATTTGGATCTCAATTGCGACAAACTCTGGTTTTATCGCTGATTTTTCGTATTAGTTTATCATTTATATTCGGAATCATTTTTATGGGATTTATGAACTCTCAATTCGGATTAGCAAATGATATTATTAATTCTGGAGATATGTTCGCCCAATTTAAAGGTTCTTTTCATTATCTTAAAATGCATTGGGGCAAATTTTATCTACTTACTATCTGGTTTAATGCAATTACTTGGTTATTTTCAAGTCCCTTCTTAGGATTCTCTAATTCTCACCCTCATCCTTCGGCTTTTACCGTTTGGCATTGGGTGATTTTTGCTATCCGCATAATAATACAATTTTTATGGTTTTTAATGTGGATTCATGCATTTCCCAGTTTAGTGTATCAAAATAGTTTGTTAACAGCCTTAAAAGAAAGCTTTCTGATTTTTAAGACTGAATTTCGTCGAATTGTAAAAACTTGGGGAGTTTTTTTTCTTCTATTCACTCTTCCTATATTACTACTAAGTTTCTTTTTACTTATATTCCCAGATCCTGCAATTTCTACCAGTTTAGTTCCCATTATTGCACTAGTAGTTATATTACTTCTGTTCTTACTAGGATTTCCTCTAATGACACTGTTGGCAACCGGAATATATAACAACAGCGATATTATCACTCAAACTCAAAATCACACTCAAATTGGAGCTAAATCTACTCAATTATCAGAAAAAACACCAATACATCCAAAAGATGATAAAAAACCTTCATCTCAATAAAATATCCTTGTGAACATCATGCCCCTTGATCAATCTCCTCAATCACATCAATCATCTCAAATTCGAATAAATAAACGAAATGAACAAAAGAATCAAGCTAGCCCACTTATTGAGAAACTACCAGCTGCGGAGTGTATTATTACAGACCCAGCCGTGGTGGTTCAAGTCATGCATACTAAAAAACAATTAATCTTGCAAGAAATATTTCACGAGGCTTTAACTATTCAAGAACTACGTAAACGAACAGGATTAAACCCAGGAACAATTAAGCGACATTTAGATGATTTAATTCTCCACCAATTGGTGTTTGTCGAAAGAGAAGAGCGTAACACTTATAATATTCTAATGAAATTTTACAGAACCACAGCAGAAAAATTTATCATCAATTTTCAACTTCCAGATGATTTTCAGCATAAAAGAAAAGGAAGATAAAAGATAAAAAATAATTTAATTCAGCAATTTGCTCATAACGCCAAATTATTGCTGAATTCTTGTGCATTACTGCTGATTAATAATAATTGTTGTTATAATTGCGACCACGACGCTCTTGTCGAGGGGCTTTCTTTGTTACCTTAACATCATGAGCTTCCATGCCCTTCTCTCCTTGAACAGATTCAAAGGTTACTTCGTCTCCTTCATATAGTGTTGCAAATTCATTACCATCAGTTAAGATGGCACTGTAATGCACAAAAACATCTTTATCACCTTCACTTGGGGTTATAAAACCGAAACCCTTTCGTGAGTTAAACCATTTTACAGTACCTGTAGCCATTCTTATCACTTATTAATAGATATCTTATTCTTTTTTGAATAAGCGCTTGAAAAATCGGGTGGTCACACAATCTAATTGGTTATAATTCAATCGAACTTTCTTACAATAAGGAAGAAAAATTGAACCGCTACCGCGGATATGAGAACAACAATATTTTCCAAACAACCTAAAAAATATTTGATTCTACATAAAGTTAATGGTTATTTTGAGAAGTTACAAATACGCTCCTAAAATTTTTTAGGAATAAAAATGCTATATGGGATGAGGATTACGAATTAGGAAAAATTGTTGGTGAAATTTTTAGGGGGATTTTATGGAAAGAACCCAGCGAAATGAAATTTTTGAGCAGGAATATCAAGTCATTCAAGAAATATTATATAAAGATACAAAAAAAGCAGAATCTTACATACGCAATCTTTTAACACAATCTTGGAATGAAAATCAAAGAATTAAGTTAAAATCTCTATTGGCATATTGTATTTGGGCAAATGGCCGGATTACAGAATCGAAAAATCTTTATCAAGATTTGTTAACTGAATCCGACCGACCTAATTGCTTAGAAGAAAAAGCTGATGCATTAAATGGATTAGGAATTATTTTAACCAATGAAGGACTTTTTGGAACAGGAAATGACTATTTAAATGAATCTATCGAAATTTATCAATTATTGAATCTTCCCCGTAAGGAAGCTCAAGCTACCAATCGGTTGGCAATTAATTGCTTAAGTAGAGGAGAAGTGGAAAAATCTTCTCAACTTCTTCATCGAACCATTTCACTCGCCCAAAATATTGATCCAATTATGACAATTCAAGCTCGAAATAACTTGGTAACGATTTTTTTGAAAGAGGGGCAGCTTCAAGAAGGAATGAAGGAATTAAAAGAATGCGTTCGAATTGCAAAAGAGATTAATTTTTCATATGGATTAAGCATTATGATGAGTAATTACGCCGAAGTCCTCCAAAAACTTGGTAATTTTAATAAAGCTACCAAAATATACGAAGAAGCGATTGAATTTACCTCAAATATAGGAGATTATAAAAATTTGGCTCTTATCTTTGCGAATTATTCCGAATTTTTGGTAAGAAAAGGTGCATTAATCGAAGCGGAAAAAATTCTCCAAGAAACTGCAGAATTATATCAAGATATTGAAGATAAAACGGGATATCCTTTATTTCTTCATTCTTACGCCCAATTTTGGATTACTAAAGGAAATTATTCAAAAGCAATAACTTATTTAAAACAAGCATATGAAACTCTTAAGCCAACTGGATTTAATGATGAAAAAACAGTTGTACTTCTTTCCTTAGTAGAAATTTGCCACAGTTTGGGTAATTATAATGATTCTTACTTATATCTTAGAGAACTCGATAAAATTGGATGGCAACAAAAAAATAAAGAAGGCCATATTGCTTGTCTTATATCACTGGGCATGATCAATATCGATCACAGCAATTATGATGAAGCAGAATTGATTCTACTAGACGCACTGCAGTTTATCAAAATTCATAAACTTTACGAGTATTACTTCAAAGCTAAGTTGTTACTTACTCAAATTTGGATACTACGTTCTCAAAAAATATTTTCGGAGCAAAATCAAACAACCGAAAAATCTCAAACTTCAAATCAGATGCAATCTACCAAAGAAAAAGAATATGAAGAGGCAATAAATCAAGCAGTTTCTTTAATAGAAAAAAGTATATTTTTTGCCAAAGAAAAAGGATTAACTTCTGATTATACTGAAGTTGGAATCATTAGAGCTTTATTATTTGCGTTGTTTTCGGATTTTGATTCATCTTGGAAATTATTAACAGAATTACAAG
>CAYRPF010000044.1:0-12372 GCA_964426185.1 uncultured archaeon
CGGTATTTATTTTATACCATTTTTTGTCTTTTTGGAAACCATTCGAGAATTTTTTTTTTCGAAGGATTGATGCATCCCTTCTTTTCAGAGGGAATTTAATTTCTGGGCGGATTTGCCCGACGGAAGAGCCGTCTTTACTCCAGTACTCGTTTCTATAAATCAAAAACTGAAAAATTCTGATAATAACTATTGATCCGAAAAAGAATCCAAAAACTGTCGTTAAACACAGCCGCTTGTATCAAAAAAGTGCGGTTGCTTTTAATTCACCAAAATTAAAAAATCGCCTTTTGCGATGTTTATTCACTCTAGAAAAATAGGGGCGGAGAGAATTGAACTCTCGACCTCCACGGTGTGAGCGTGGCGAAATAACCACTAGTCAACGCCCCTTCGGTTTGATTAAAAATTGATGGTTTAGCATTATGAAATAGGAGATTCCTTAAAAAATTATGGTTCATTCGTGGGGATCAGTAATTCTCGTTTACTAACCAAGAAACTGGAATCATTTGGTTAGATCCATCTGGCATGCTCCGTCGAATAGTGATCGGCAAAACTTTCTTATCAAGTTCATAAGCCGCGATTTCGAGTGGATCGGTCAATTCAGGGGGAATTATGGTAAACGGGCTGGCTTGAAAGCTGATCTGCAGGGCTCTTGCGCCAATAATACGTGATCTTTCATAACGAGTAATGAATATGCTTCCGATTTTAATTTTTCGTTCGGCTTCGATATATTCCTCATATCTTTTTAAAGTGCGACTCACGGTGGATCATCCAAAATGTAGTAAGCATAATAAAACTCCATATAAAAAAAATTTTTGGATTTCAGCGAGGTATAGCTCCAGAAAAGCACCATTAAAAGCATGAAGTTATTTTAGGATGCATCACTGATTTTTCTATGGAATGGACGAAAAAAAAAATCTTCATGACAGTTATTTTTGTATTGATTATCCTTCTTTCAGCGGTGGTCATGTATTTTGTAATTACCGATGAAACCTTCTTATTTACGATTATCCGGCAATACTTCATCTTACCGTTGCTCCGAATTGGACCTTGGGCGGCAGTAATCTTCTTATTACTAATGGTTGCACAGAGTTTAATTGCTCCCATTCCTTCCGAATTAATTCTTCTATCTGGTGCGATGATATTCGGATTCTGGTGGGGCACCCTATTAGGGATAATTGGTTCCATTTTAAGCGGTTCCATCACCTATTATGTTTCGAAACAAGGGGGAAGATCTTTGCTTGAAGCCGCTGGAGAAAAAATGTCAATCGCAAACCGGATGATTCTATTAATGGATGAGTGGATTGAACGATGGGGAATTTGGGCAATTATCGTGGGTCGTGCAGTTCCGGTAATCATGTTCGATCCTATTTCATATGCTGCTGGAATTTCAAATATTAAACCTAAACCGTATATCATTGCCACAACGATTGGATCTATTCCCCGTGCCCTGTTTTTCTCTTTTCTGGGTATGAATCTTTTAGGAAGACACGATCCGAGTTATATTGCTCAACTTACTCAAGAGGAAATTCAGTCGGCTTCGGGGCAGTTTAATCTGATATTCTTTATTATTTTTGGAATCTTGGTGGCGATGCTGGTTTTTGCTAATATTTTGTCCTATATGAGAGAACGTGCATTAAAAAAGAAAAGTGATTAATGTAATTGGGGTTTTCTAATTGTCCGTTTTATTTTTTTTGTATATTCAGTCCGTAATTTGGTTAATTTCTTTGATTAGTTGATTTGGTTGATTTAGTTGATCTGATGGATTTAATTGATCTGATTAACTTTTTTGATTTGATTCATTTAATATCGCAGGAGTATATTCATGAAAAAACCAGTGCCATACGATCAATATCCCGCCAAACAAATTAAAATGAAAAATGGGGAAAAAATAAACATCCGCTTATTTACTAAAAAAGATTTAGCAGGAATATGGCAGAATTTTAACGAAGTTGTGGCGGAAGGAATTTATCTCCCCGTTTACACTCCCGTACTCACAGAATGGGAACGAATTTCTTGGTATCATGATATTCGGGATGAAGGAAACATATGTGTGATTGCTGAAGACCCTTTGGCCAATTCCATGAATAACATTGCAGGACAATTAACCATTGAACATATTCCGTGGGAAGCGGCTTCACATGTTGGCCAACTGGGAATTATTGTCAATAATAACTATCGAAATCAAGGCATTGGTTATGAATTGATTCGATATGGCGCCAAATTAGCCAAATTAATTGGAAAGCAGAAACTAATCTTGAGCACGCTAATTTCGAATTTATCAGCAATTCATTTATATGAAAAATGCGGTTTTCGCTCTGTAGGTGTATATCACCAGCAGTATTTCTTAAATAATAAATTTCAAGACGAATTGCTGATGGAATGGATATTTAATTAATATCTTTTGTTCTTTGGAAAAATATTTTTTAAGCTTACCAGAATTTTTATAGGACTACACCACATAAAAGAATATACAAACATTTTCTTTTTCGGTGAACTGATCATGGAAAAATCAACCGATAATGACTGGAATGAATCTGATGCCCAAATACCCGTTATGAAAGTATTTTTTGCGGGTGAAGGCGGAGTTGGAAAAACAACCTTTGTAGAACGATTTGTGACTGGTATGTTCAACCCTTCCATGATCATGACTATTGGGGTAAATCACGCCGTAAAAACAATGAAAACCTCAGACGGAAGAAATGTAACATTACAAGTGTGGGATCTGGGTGGTGAAGAGAGATTTCGATTCGTTGTTCAAAATTATGTAAAAGGTTCAAATGCAGGGGCAGTATGTTTTGATTTAACCCGCATGAGCACATATCTTAATTTAGATGAATGGTTAGGGATAATTCGAGAGATATTGCCAGATATTCCATTGTATCTTTTAGGTATGAAGAGGGATTTGGCGGAAGGAGATGTGGATGTGGACAATTATCAAGATTTGATCGATAAATATCATCTAGAAAGACTCATATTAACAAGCAGCGTGACGGGTGAGGGTGTTGATGAGACCTTTCAATCGATGGCGGATCAGCTACCTACGGAGCCAGAATTTTTCCGCAGTGTATAAAAATAGAACTCAGCTTGAACACTTTTCCAAGTGACACTTAGAAAAGTGTCACTTTATTAAAGGGTTCATAAAATAAGTTACACATGAATACCTCTAAAGAAAATTCTTTATCAGTAAAAACAAAATGGGCGATTACAGGGGCGTTAACCTTCATTTTACTGATTTTTTACCAACTTTTATCCGATTTAGTGGAAGGTATATATACTTTAGACTTACTAAACACTCAATTGGACGCAAAGGCTGCTGGATTACTGTTCTTTTTCAGCAGCATATTTATCTGGATAATTCCTTTTAAAAGGTCAAAAATAGCGGTCAGAATTGTACTGGGCATAATGATGCTGGTAAGAATAATCGAACCTTGGATGGATCCTACCGGAAAAATAACTATTGCGGGAATTGGAGTCGGGGCTTTCTGGATAGGATTTCCACTTATTATTCGATTGTATGAAATTCAAATTATCCAAGCAATGGACACGGATGCTGAAAGTGCAAGGCGTTTTTTTTCGAAAATTATGATTTTTGCGCTGGCAGGAGCTTCATTCTTATCCCAATCATTACGCACTTGGGGTGTCACCCTTGATTATTCCATGAGGGGTTGGGGAAATATTTTGGGAGTTCTAATCTCGTTGGGTGGGTTAATTTTAGTGTATTACACAACTAACGATTCCGAAAACTTATTCACTACAGAAAAACCGAAATATTTCTTCTCTTTCAAAAAGATAACTGTATTAATCGCTTTAATTACTTGGAGTTATTTTGCTCTTAATGCACCGGCGGTGTTTACCCGATGGAGTGAAACAGATTATACTGCCGTTATTTTAATTGCTAATCTCAGCACGGGTGCAGTCTTGTTCCTTTTGGTCTGGAAACCAGAATTATTGTGGAAAATGAAAAAGTGGCTATTAATTACTGGATTCGGTTTGTTCTTAACCTTTTTTGTCGTAGGAATTGTTTCAAACCAAACCGTATTTATCGATGACTTAGAGCATAGCCCCATCATTGTCAGCCCTGCCAATTTTTTCCAGCAATTATGGATTTATTTGGCTTGTTTGCTAATTTTCTTCCTCTACACGGTCGTGCTTCACATTATTTCATTACCATCCCGTTCCCAAAATCGGAAAAAAAAGAAGAAAGGTGTGTGGATTTGGATACTTAACGGATTTATCATGGTCCTTCTGATATTTATGTTGATTTTTACCAATGTTTGGGGATATGTAGAACCCGTCAGTGTGTGGTTTCGGGGCTTATTCTGGTTACCATTTGGAATTTTAGGATTTATTGTTGCATTTGCTTTATTTATACCTTTACTCTTTCAGAAGATCAAAATTAAGAAAGTTAGTGAAAAAATACCAAAAATGGGAAAAATGCACGCAAACCCATCATCCAGTCAACTTGAAAAAGTAATTACCGCCATTTTTTTGATTATATTTATAATATTGAATGGTGTGTTGGCATATTCTACGGAAACTCATCCAATTAATCCAAACATCTCATCACAACCCATTAGATCTCTTAGAATTATGACATACAATGTGCAACAAGGCGCAAATGTCTCCGGAGATAAAAATTTCGAGCAACAGTTGGCTTTTGTTCAAGAAATTAATCCCGATATTATCGGATTAGAAGAATCAGATACACCCAAAATTAACACAGGAAATACCGATTTAGTGCGCTTTTTCGCTGATAAACTTGATTATTATGTATATTATGGCCCTAAAACAGTGATGCAGACCTACGGTGTTGCTATTTTATCAAGATATCCAATTCAAAACTTCTATTCCATTTTTACCTATGGCAACGAGGATGAAATTGGAAGCTTATTCGCCGAGGTGGTAGTGGGAAACACGGTATTTAATGTAATGGTTAATCATCCTGCGGGTTCACGTGATGCTAAAATGGCGCATACCGATATGATGCTCGATCAAGTGGATGAATTATCAAACGTCATACTGATGGGTGATTTTAACTGGCGGGAAGATACTGATTATTATTCTATGGTAACTGCAATCTACCAAGATTCCTGGAGAACAAAATGGCCCACGGGAGTAGATGATCAAAATTTGGTCATGAATTCGACTATTGATCACATCTTTTTATCATCTACATTTACGGTTGAAGATGCGCGATATATTATCAGTCCAGAATCACAAACCGATCATCCAGCATATTGGATCGATATATCGTGGTAATTTTTTTTATTAAATATTCAGTTGCAATAATTAGTTAGATTATTTATTGGATCCATTTTTCTTGGTATTATTCTGGTAAGTTGGTTCTAAAAAGGGAAAGCTGGCAATAAGAAGTGCGACGATTTCTTCAACTACGTTGGATTGTTGAAAAAACTCTGGTGGATTATTTCCAAACTTATTTTCAAAACTGTCTAAAAATCGGATAAGAGCATGTTCCAGCATTTTAGAAATACTGTTAGAAACCACCACGGCGGAGTAATATTTTCCAACTGTACGAATGATGGAAACATCTTCCGATTTAATCAATTTAACCGATGAATTGGATTCAAAATTATTTATAAAAATTTGATTGATAGAATTTAGCAGCTGGGTTATAGGAACTTTTAATGGGGGTAATTTTGCATAGATATTTTCATATTTTGATTGAAAGATGATATCTCCTTGGGGATCTGAAAGCATTACTACAAAAAGATTGGAAGGTATTTGGTAAAAATAATGGATATCTGCAATATAAACTAAAAGAATCATAATTAAGCCGATAATTGGCAATACATTACCGATTTTAAAAATTATATCTTGAAAAAAAGAAAAAACCGAAAAATACCATGCAATATCCGCTACCAGCAAAGATAAATAACCAAAAGTCAAAATAGAAAAGGCCACGACCAAGAAAATAGATGATTTAGAACGCGTACGCTTGAAATTTCTGAAATAAAAAGGAAAACCAATTCCCAAATTAATAATTGCTCCCATGGAATTGTAAGAGATATCTGCAAAAAACCAATTTAATTCGGTGGAATTTTCCGAAGAAAGAGTAAAAAGTACAAAAAGCAATGAAACCTGTTGAATGATGAGCAAGGTAAAAATTATTAGGAATAAAGGGAGGTTTATAGTCAAAGTTCTTAAACTTTCTAAGAAAAGATATAGAAAAAATAGCGATAATCCAAAAAACATTAATTCTAAGGCAATTAAACCTTTTCTCGGAATAGATGGTAGTGCGGTTTGTAAAATTAAAAAAATACTAGCACCAATAAAGAGGGAAACGAAAGCAAAAAGAAAGTATGGGATATAGTGTTTAGTTATAATCGATTTCCATATAAAAAGAATCAACAATACACCCAATAATACGCTTAGCAAGATGTTAGTTGTGGTTTCATTCATCACTTACTATTCCTTTAAGTCGAATTAGTTCTAGTACAATCATTATTGAAATAAACATGCTCCTTTTATTTCTCAATTCATATTTTATTTTTTCATCGTAAAAAGGATTAGGTAAGTGATAAAAAAGAAAAAATGCTATTCGAATTCTATTGTTGAAGGAGGTTTATTTGAAATATCATAGACCACGCGATTAAAACCCCGAACTTCGTTAATAATGCGAGAACTAATATTTTCCAGCACATTCCAATCGATTTTTGCAAAATTCGCCGTCATAGCATCGATAGATTCCACAATTCGCACCGCACATATATTTTCAAACGTACGAAAATCACCCATAACCCCTACCGATTTTACAGGTAAATAGACTGCAAATGCTTGCCAAACTTGATGATACAAGCCCGCTTTGGTGATTTCTTCAATGACTATGGCATCGGCTTCACGAAGGATTTCCAATTTCTTCCGAGTAATCGCTCCAATGCAGCGAACGGCTAAGCCAGGACCCGGAAAAGGATGCCGATGTATTAACTCTTCAGGTAATCCTAATGCTTTGCCTACTTTCCGAACTTCATCCTTATATAAATCTTTTAGCGGTTCAATAATTTTTAAAGCCATATTTTCTGGAAGGGTTAAATTGTGATGAGATTTGATTTTACTGGAAGTTTTCCCACCAGTTCCTTTTTGAGACTCTACCCGATCAGGATAAATGGTACCTTGTGAGAGAAATTCAATATTGGGGAAATTAGACTCAAGTTGACGGGCTTTCTGCTCAAATACCTCAATGAAAGTATGTCCTATAATTTTGCGTTTTTCTTCAGGATCAATAATGTCGACCAGGCGGTCTAAAAACAGATCTTCCGCGTCCACCATATGGAAATTTGAAAACTTCAATTTATCTTGAAACCATCCACAAACTTGTTCTACTTCATTTTTTCGAAGAAGACCGTTATTAACAAAAATTAAGTGAACTTGATCCCGAATCGCACGGTGTAGTAGCATGGCAACTACTGACGAATCCACCCCACCTGAAAGACCCAAAATTACATGCTTATTTTTAACGGTAGAACGAATTTTCTCGATGGATTGATCAATCCAGTCCCCTAATTTCCACGAAGGAACCGCTTGGCATATCTGAAAGAGAAAATTCTTGAACATCTGTTCACCATGCATTGTATGATGAACTTCAGCATGAAACTGGAAAGAATAAATCTTTTCCTCAGAATTTCCCATAGCAGCAATTGGGCAAGTTTCTGTTGAACCAAATGTCTTAAAACCAGGTGGAAGTTGTATAACTTGATCCCCATGCGACATCCAAACAGTTTCTTCATCATTCAGCTTAGAGAAAATGAAATCGCGCCGAGAAAGATTTAAAATTGCCTTCCCAAATTCTTTTTCCTCACGAGATTCAACAATTCCACCATATTGCTGCGCGATCAAATGATGCCCATAACAAAGTCCCAGTAAAGGAATGTGATGCTCCTTGATATATTCCCAAACATCAGCAGATGGAAGAGGGGCATCATTTTCATAGACGGATGATGGCCCTCCAGAAAAGATAATCCCTTTAGGATGAAAATGGTCGAGTTGTTCACGATTGATACTGTAGGGAACAATTTCAGAAAAAACACCTAAATCGCGCACCCTTCGTGCGATCAGATGAGCCAATTGTGAACCGAAATCAAACACTAAGATGGTGTCCATGTACACAAGTATTTTATAAGATTGAAAAATTTTGGCAATTGCACCTTAAAATAGGTGATAACTACGATACTACAAATTATATAAAAAAAATTTGGATATATTTATGAATTTAACCAGAATGATTTTTCTCCCAAATCTCAATCATTTTTTTTGCATAATGATGAATTTGATCCAAAACATTCCGATAAACTTCCCATGATGCGCCATATGGATCTTCAACATCACCCTCAAATCCTGCGGCTTCTGCAAAAGTCATGACTTTTAGGAAATTCAAAGAATTATTATTCCCGTTTTCGGCAGGATCTAGAAGATCTTTTATATCGACTTTTTGATTTTCCTCCATCACCAATATTAGTTCATGATTTTTAATTAGTTCACGAGTTATTCTTTTGGATTGGAATTCTGCAGAATTGATCCCCATTAATTCGAGATAATGGGCTGAATGAGCGGACATTTGCTTGAATACGGGAGAAATACCTGCAGAATCCACGATAATTTCGCGAACTTCAGGAACAGAACTTTGTTTAGAATAATATCGAAGTAAATACTCTCCAACTGGCGATCGGCAAATATTACCTAAGCACACAACTAGTATCGATTTGGGGGGGCGTGATTTTGGACTTAATGACATAACACAATAAATTAAAACATCATCAAATTTCACTTTTTTCACTTAATGCAAATATTTTAGAAATGGTTTTTTAAATTATGATGAAACAGCATTATATGTATGATGAAGGGTTGATAAGTTCATGACCGAAAAAAAATCAGAATCTACTAAAATTAATGCGTTGTTCTCTCAAAATCGGAGAATTCCAGAGAAAGAAATTCCAGAAATTGTTAGTGAATTATCAAAAATATTTCCAACAGACCGAATTTCTTGCGAATTAGCCGATAAAATTGCATACAGTAAAGATTATTGGCTAATTGGAAACCTCTTTAACTTGAAGGGTCAGGTTCCCGCTTATCCTGACATTATTGTTTGGCCTAAAACCGAAGAGGAAGTATCACAATTACTAAAATACGCCTCCCAACACAATCCACCTCTCCCTATAATTCCATATGGAGAAGGATCAGGAGTGGTGGGGGGAGCAATTCCTATTTTTGGGGGAATAATGGTTGATATGAAGTATTTCGATCATATTAAAATTAACCCAGTTAATATGACTGCTCAGATAGGCGCGGGAGTTAATGGTAAAAACTTAGAACGCTATCTAAACAAACGAGGATACCGCATGGGGCACATCCCTCAATCACTGTATACTTCAACAGTAGGAGGTTATTTCTCCCATCGTGCTGCCGGACAATTCAGCGGTAAATACGGAAAATTTGAAGATATTGTAAAATCATTCCACTTTGTTTTACCTTCGGGTGAAATTCTAAAAACAAAATTCTATCCCAGAGCCGCTGTAGGACCAATGATAGATAAAATGTTTATTGGTTCCGAAGGAACTTTAGGAATTGTTACTGAAGTTACTTGCAGGATTTGGCCTTATCCAGAAAAACAAGTAGGTTTATCATTCCTTTTTGATGACTTGAATCAATGTTTGGACGCTATTCGTAAAACTTTACAAGGTCAAATAAATCCAGCAGTTATTCGAATTTACGATAAATTGGAAACTAAACGTCATTTCGGCAAGACAGAAAAACGGTCAAAAAATAAATTAATGGTAATTTTTGTCTGTGAAGGCCCTACTGAAGTGGTAGAATTAGAAGAACAGGTGGTACGGCGAAACTGTTTATATTATCAAGGTGTAGAATGCGGAGATAAACCAGTCCAGCACTGGTTTGAAACTCGATTTGTAGTAAAAGAATCGTCAGAATTCTCCCCATACGGCTTAGTACTTGACACAATTGAAGTAGCAATACCGTGGGAACGTGCCAATGAGTTATACAACACGGTAGTTGAGCGTGTAATGAAATTACCCGGAGTGATCATGGTTTCAGGACATGCGTCTCATTTCTACACCACTGGAGTGTGCTTCTATTTTACATTTACTGCAGTACCTGAAGAAAATCAATCTCCCTTAGATTTGTATAATCTATGTTGGGATACCACTGTTGCAACTACGTTAGAATGTGGAGGCGCTATATCGCATCATCATGGTATTGGCATAAACCGCACTAGGTGGATGAAATTAGAACATAAAGGGGAGTTTAAAATATTGCAACAAATCAAAAAATTACTAGATCCGATGAATATCATGAATCCGGGAAAATTATACATTGACTTGGATAACGGAAATATAGCTGAAAAAACCCCTTTAAATGAAGAAAAGGAAATTGGATTTTATTTGAAACAAAAAATGGGAGAAAATTAATAAAGAGGAAAAAGAAAATGGAAGTATTCAAAAAACTTGCAAAATACAGCTGGATGGTCGACATCTTTAAAAATATGAGCAAAACCGAGCGAAAAAACTTCGTCGCCGGATATAAAAATCGCAAACAATACTATACCATGGATGACATCAGCGCCAACCTTAAAGATATGCTGAAATGTGCCAATTGCCCCAATATGTGCCGTTTCGATTGCCCAGTCCTTCAAATTACCAAGCGCGAAACCTACTCGCCCGCAAAAAAGGCCCAAATCGGATATTTTCTGGGAATGCACCACATTTCATTTGAAGAAGAAAGCATCAAAAAGACTCTCTATGCTTGCGTAACTTGTGATGCATGCCGAGAATGGTGTCCCATGGATATATCCACGGGAGATCTCCTTGTAGAGATGCGGCAAGAATTAGCTTCCAGAGATTTAGCACCAGAATCGGTTCAAAGATTGCAAAAGTCCGCCATCTATAACGGTTCTGTTTTTGAGGAAAGCCCGTTTAAAGCAGATTCTGAGTTTAATATAAACGATCCGAATCCAGAAGTGTTTTATTACATCGGTTGCATGGATATCAAAAAGCGGCCAGAAGCAGTGCGCGCAACCATCAAACTCTTACGTCATCTCAAGATTCCTTTTTCAACACGATTAGATGAGCGCCAGTGCTGCGGTGGCCCAATATACAAAGCAGGGTTTCGCAAAGAAGCAAAAAACCTCGCACAGCAAAACCAGAAAATTCTGAATGAGTTTCCTGGAAAAGTGATAATAACCAACTGCCCTGGGTGTTTCTCCGCGTTGAACAAAATATACGAGCAATTGGAGACTCCGGTTAAGGTAAAGATAATTCATTCTATTGAATTTTTCTTAGATAAAATTCGGGCAGGAAAATTGAAACTCACAAAACCTATAGAAAGAACCATAACTTTCCACGATCCTTGCTTAATTTCACGTACATCTTCTGTCAAATGCCATGTAGACGATTTTCGTGAATTGTTTTCGAAGATTCCAGGATTAGTTCTAAAAGAGCCGCAATTACATGGGAAGGAAACCCGTTGTTGTGGAATGGGGGGCGCATATGCTGTATCTAATCCAGAAGATGCAAAAAAACTTCACAAAGATCGCTACCAACAATTGAAAGAAACATCTTGTGATTGGATCGTTTCAGCCTGTCCAACATGCGAATATGCTTTAGATCTGGGAAAGGGTGAAGACCAAACAGATCAGACAAAAATTTTGGATTTCATTGAAATTTTAGCCATGGGTATTATAAAATAAATCAGATTCGCCTTTTTTCTTTATTTGAATTTCTAATTTCTTATTTTTAATTTCTTAACTTTTCTCTAAAGTAAAGCGCCAAGCGCAATAATATTCTTTAGGGTGCACATCTGGAGGGCAACAAATACATTCAGTTTTAATGCGTGGATCAATGGTTTTCGCAAAATATCCATATTCCACAACCCCAACAGATTTGCATGGAAAATCAGGTAAATTCTTTCGATTTCTAGCGGTTTGAACCCGACAAGCATTCATATAGAATTCACAAGAATTTTCTGTGATATTCACAGTTTCTTGCTTATTTATGTTCGCATAAAGTCGATACTTTAGAGCTTCAACTAACCCAGGGATTCCAGGAAGGTCGGGCAAGTTTAAGAATTTTTTTATTCTTCTTGCTTCAATCTGAGTAAATTTTTTCCAAGCGGTAATATCGTATCGCATGGCAGTTTCAATATCAGTGTCTTGCTCTATTGCTTGGAACCATAATCCATCGTGAGCCAACCAATTTTTCGATAAAAGTTCACAATACTCCATCAGTTGTTCTTTCGACAACTTTTCTAAGTCACATCGCATATGTTCAAAATAATCGAATCATACAAAAAGTTATTCACCCACTAACAATCGTATTTTTGTCTTCCAACATATTCACCAGATAA
>CAYRPF010000044.1:12472-22445 GCA_964426185.1 uncultured archaeon
ATTTTTGTCTTCCAACATATTCACCGAATAATAACCAGTTATTCACCCATTAACATTCGGATTTTTCTACTCCTATATTGTAAAAAAATTTAGGTTGTTATTACATTTACATATTAACAACAAATCATAATGAGTTTCATCATGCCATCAAAAAATGGTTTTATCGTAAGTATAGATAATATTTTATTAAACAATTATTGGAGGAAATTTTATACATATATAGAATTGGGATGGGACGAATCTTCTATTCATGATTACTTATCAAGAAAAGAAAATATTATTCAAGTAGCTAGCTTCAACACCCGTTCGGTTTCTTTTTCGGCTAGTTCTCGGCGAAATCGCTTCTATGAAGTTTACAATCGAGAAAATATGTTGGATCAAGATGTACCATGGGAAGGTGCGGTAGAAGGAATAAATACCTTAGTAAATTCTTCTTATCAAATCTTTGTCATTTCTTCCCGCCCAAACACATTAGAACAAAAAACCCAGGAAGTTTTAGCAAGATTAGGATTTCCAATAGAATATATGAAATTGTTTTTTAAGAAGCCTACTGACAAATTATATCTGTATAGAAAAAAGACTATGGAAAAAATTGGGGAGATCTGCCCGAAAGGAGTTGGTATTTGTCTAAATCCTAGTGATCGAATGATTTTTGATAGATTCGGATATTATCCAATTGCTTTTACTTCTCAAAAAAAACCAGATGATTTCAAACCTTCATTCAATACTATTTGCAATTCATGGCCTGAAATAATTCAATCTCTAAATATTGAAAAGAATTAATTTATTTTGTATTATTTTTTTATTATTCAGTTAAAAAAGTTAGCTTATTAGCCAAAAGGATGAACAGCATCATGCATCACCTATCAAAAAAAGAACGGTTAGAAAAACTAGCAAAACTTAAACGGCAAGAAGAAGAAAAACAAAAGAAAATTGAATCCGCAGATGGAATATTAGATCAAGCAAAAAAATTTGCGACGCAGAAAAAATTTGTCGAAGCTGCGGAAAAATATCAAGAAGCAGCAGTTCAGTTCAGGGAACTTCAATGGAATGACCAAGCGGATTTATTGGAGAAGGAAGCTGCAAATATGAAACAAAAAATTCAAGAATATCAAGATATTGCAGAGAGATTAGAAACACAAAGACAACAAGAATTTCAACAGTTTGAACAAAGGGCAGCCCAAATAATTGCAAAAAAGAAAGAAAACCGCAGAGAATATAAAGAAGCAAAACAAAAACTCACACCAGCAATGCTCAGAAAGAAAGAGGAAGCAGAATTTTTGCTAGAGAAGGCAGAAAAACAAGAAAAGCTAGAAAAATGGAATCAAGCTCTGAAACGATATCAATACATAATTGAACTGTATCAAAAACTTCAATATCCTCCTGCTAAGCTTAAAAAAATTGAAGAAAAAATAAAATCAATTAAAACACATCTTTAATTAATGTTCAACTTGGTTTGGATCGAATAATTCGTTATTCGGAATGGTATATTTATTGTGACAAACTGGACAAGAGTTATATTTTTCGATCCACCAAACTGCACAAGTATAATGACTTAATGATCCACAAAATTCACATTTAATATAATTATCTTCAGCGACATTAACTAATTGGTGACAAATCACACATTTTTTTGATTCTAATCCATGATCTTTCAGAATATCTTCAAGTCGTGAAGATAATTTCTCTCGTTTTAGGAGATATTGGTTTTTTATGGTATCTATTTTCTGTAATTTCTGATCAATTTTTTCAATTTGTTTCCTAAGATCTGCTTCAGACATACGATCTGGTTGAAGAATTTCCAAAGATTTAAGGATTAATGCTGAGTCTGGGGAATTGTAACCAGATAAGGTCTCAAAAAACTCTTGCTCTGATTGAAGGACAGATTTATATTTGCTGAATAATGAGGTTAAAGTATTCCGAATGGTGAAACTAGCTTGATTGGTGATGCTTTCAAATTTCTTCATCCATGTTTCCATTAAAGGTAGCACGTTAAAGCCCTTTTTCTGATATTCGATAAAAACAGAATTCATACTTTCTTGAAGATTTAAAAAATTTTCTTTGTATTGGTTGATTTGTTGAATTAATTGAGAGAAATCAGGAAAATTGGATTCAATTACTGGAATTGTCTGAAGTTGATAATTACGGAGTAAAGATTCTAATTCAAGATTTGCTTGTTCGATTTTTTTTTCTAATTCAAGCTGATCTTTATTTTGTTTGATTGATTGAGCATAATTATCGAAATCTTCAATAAATTGGGCAATATCACCCCTAATCTGGCCTACAATCGATAATATCGCTTTGATTGCATTATTTGAACGATAAATATATGCTTTATTTTCGGATACCCACTCTTCAACTTGATTTAAAATTTCAAAAAGAGTATTACTAAAATTTTGCAAGGATTTATTGGTTTCACTCAAATCTCCTTGAAATTCTTTCAAAAATAGATCTTGTTGATTTTGCAAGAAAGCTGGAATATGATGTTGAATTATTTTTAATTTTTTGTCTTGAAATTGTTGAATATCAGCATTAAGTTTTTTTTGTATAATCAAATCAACAAATAGACAACCAAGAATTTCAGAAATTCTTTCTTCTTGAAGTTTTTGAATTTTTTTCGCATCTTTTGAAGATAATTTATCTTTTTTTTCTTGGATCTGTAAAATTTGCTGCTGAAACAAGAAATACAATAATTCTTGATAAAGAGGATTGTATTGAAACATGGTTAAAGATGAAGAACCAAATGAATGGAAAAAATTGTCCCACTTTATGTTTTTCTCTTCTTTTTTTTTCTTATTTGATGATATCCAATTATTTATGAGGGCAAACTCTTGAAAAATGAGATAATCTGGTGGAAATTTACTTGAAAATGAAATATCTGGGTTTGAGATAGTTAAAAATTCGGCCCAAAGGGATGGGGTCTGATTATAAACAGGAAATTGAATTTTAGATTTAAAAATTTGGATAAAGTTCTCGGTAGAATAATCTTCTTGTAAATCCCACTCCCATTTGTCCTGAATGGTTTTCTCCAAAGAATCAGATAATGCACGTAATTTTTCAAGATTTTGTAAATGTTGTTCAAAAATATTTGATTTTGGAAACTTAATTTTGACAGATTTCATTATTCGGAAAATATTCGAGAACGCAGCTTTAAATCGCTTCAATTCGATAGTTATTCCCAAAGATATATGTAAATAAATACTGGGAGATTTTGCTAAAGTTTGAATTAATTTTTGATAAGAATTTAGAAATTTGGAATACTTTTGCCAAGGACGATTTGGAATACTTTTGCCAATTTTCTTAATTTCAGCAAGACTGGATACTACATCTCCTTCTTTATCAATCAGAGAATGAATTTTAGATTCTATCTCTTTTAAGTTGTAATATGAATTATTTAAGATATTTAGCGATTCAAGTTCTTTCATATCTGCTCGTAATGTTGCAAATGCACCATCTTAAAAGAATTTTAATGTAACCTAAAATTAGAAATACAAAAATTCTCATACTAAAAATATTTCTTTATATAGTGGAGAGCCAAATCACAAATACTTCAGAATCAGAAAAATCGAAATATAACTCGTCCAGCCTAAAGGGTATTATTTATGCTTCAATTGTGCTGATAGGCAACGGAATCCATCCTATAATTAATAATTCACGCCCTGAAAACTTGGATCCATTTATTTTTGTTTTAATGGTGACTATTTGGGAATTTCTAATTGTTATCCCATTTGTTATTATAGAAAAAAAGAAAGAAGGAGCGGCGGGATTATTTAAATATTCTAACCAATCTAACCCAAATAAAAAAATATTCTTAATAAAATTGATTATAATAGGGACACTCTTTACAGTAGCGGGATATTTTTATATAGAAGGAATGAAGCAGGCAGGTTCTATCCCTAGTTCTATTGCTTTAAAATCTTCTCCACTATATGCGTTGATTATTGGTGGATTATTCACTCATGAGAAGATATCTTTAAAACAAATCTTAATCACAATAATTATGCTTACGGGATTATATTATTTAGGAACAAAAGGAACTTGGGAAATAGGACAATTTTCGGTGTGGTTTGGGATTTTACTATTAGTTCCGTTGCTATGGATAATCAGCCATTCGATTACAAAACCACTTTTAGAAAACAGATTGGTAACTCCTTTAAAAATAATTCAAATTCGTACTGGAATAATGATATCGATTTATCTTATTATTTCTTTTATTATTTTTTCTCCTGTAACAATAATTTCAGCCATTTCTGATAGTTCGATGATAATTTTCAGTTTTTTTATGGGAATAACCTATTTTTTTATGCATTTTTCTTGGTATAATTCGATAAAGAACATTTCCATTTCATATGCGAGCGCATTAGTTACTCCCTCACCAATCATTACAGCAGTGCTGGCTTCGCTCCTTCTGGGGGAGCCTTTTGAGCAATATCACTTAATTGGATTGATTATTAGCTTAGTATGCTTGTATGGATTAATTATTACGAATAAATCAAATAATAAAAAATGAAAACCATTGAAAATAAATTATTTCACTCCTACATTTTCTTCTTATTTAGATATCCTTCCATTTTTTTATTTCTTTGTTGTTCCACTAAATAAACTATAAGCAGAACAATCATGAATATTATGCCATAAGAAGTTAAAATGGTGCCAAAATTTCCATAAATAGGAAAAAGGGCTTGTCTTATGATATGACTGTTTGTGGTTTGGATTAAAACTTGCAAATTAACAAAACAAATAAACCATGAATAGAAATATCCAATAATTAATCCTAAAATCCCTGAAAGAAGAAAAACAATCAACAATTCTAAAATGATTATGAATAATATTTTATTTCGTCCAACTCCACGAAACAATAATAATTCTGTAAAAG
This sequence comes from uncultured archaeon, assembly GCA_964426185.1. GTDB lineage: Archaea > Asgardarchaeota > Lokiarchaeia > Sigyniarchaeales > Promethearchaeaceae > Harpocratesius. The sequence goes on from CAYRPF010000044.1 coordinate 17,349, forward strand.
ATTCATTTTCACGATTCATGATAATGATTGTTAACGATAATTCTATTGAAAGTAAAATTCCAATAATAACAAAATCCAAATTGATCAGTCCATAAAACCCACTTGAACCAATAACCAGAGAATATCGCGCGACATCTATATCGTTCCAATGGGGATCAAAGGTTTGCAAATGTATATCATCGTAAAATGAACTGCCTAATGCTCGTAAATCACGGGATAATTGGTCTCCAGATATATCAAAGTCGGGTTTAAAATCTAGTAATTCAATTACATTCGTAGCAAACCATTGAGAATTGGAGATGTTGAGAGCTGCATTATCAATAATCAGAGCACTTAATCCATATTTATCTGTTTGATACAAACCTGGAGCATAATCTAATACTTGAACAATTTCTAGAGTGTAACTCTGGTTGTAATATTCTGATTTAATCGAATCAAAAACTTGAACATTTAAATCTAGGGAATCACCAATTTCTAATCCAGAAAGTGAAAGCAATTGTGAGGTAACTATTGTTTTTATTATAGAGTTGTTTGTTTCTGATTCGCTTCTTATTTTTTTTATCTGTTTGGGGTAAGAAGGATAGATATAAGGTCGGTCATCGGTTGAAATTAATGAAAGATATTCAGATGGGGAAATTGAATACATATTGATGGGGAAATTTGATAATTGATTGAGTTCTAATAATTCTGAAGTAACCCAAGAAGTATTAGATTGATAAATTGTGGTATAATCTTGAATTAGACTGGAATACTCTTGTTCAATAAAGTCAAAAAGATTTTGCTCAAAGGAGCGGAAATTTGTTTGGTTTGTAAAATCTGAATCTACAAAATTAATATTGAAATCCGACCCTGCTAAAAATTGATCATTAAAAATCTCGTATCTATACTGAGAATTAAAGGTAAAATTTGTTATTGTAAGCATTGCGCAGAAAATAGACAAATAAATAGTGACTCGTGCCCATTTTTTCTTTCTTATAATTTCTAAACTGACGATATGATCAAGTTTTTTTAGAAAAAGATGAGCTATTTTTTTAGCAATTTTGGCATACCGAGAGGGTCGTTCTATGAGAATTAGTCGAATTACTCCAGTAACGAAAAACCCAATGAAAAATAATGAAAAGAAATGGATATAATAGATGTTTTCAATCAAACGATCTCGCATATCGATAACAAAATCTGAAGCTTCAAACCGTAAGGATAAAAATAGAAAGAGATATAATACGAAAGGAATAATCCCTAAAAATAGTAGAAATAACGTGATTTTTTTAATTGAATATTTTTCCATATCAAAAAGACTTTCATATGGAAATTTTTTCTTTCTTTTTATTACATCTTTGATTTTTCTTATTCTTTCCTTTTTATCTATACTTTTATTTTCTTCACTGAATTCATCGTTCTTACTTTGTTCATCACTTTTCTCAAAAATTTTTTGATAGTTATTATTATTTGAAGAAGTTTCATTCTGATTTTTATCCGATTTTGCTTTTTCACTCTTAATATAGGCTTTAATATATTGGTCAATCAAATCTTCATCCACATATCTTTTACGTTTTTCACCATCGAAAAGAACTTTCTCATCATATTGCAAGGAAAGTTCTTCCACTTGCTGTATAGCACTAGAAACATCAACATATTCAATTCTTCCAACAGCGATAATTTTTGGGATTAAGCTTATCGCATTGATCCCTATTCCAAGAAACAAGGTGAACCAAAAATTATTCCAAGTAAATATAGGAGAAAGAAAAATATCAGAAGTGTTGAGAAATAAATCACCTAATAATCTATGATACATATAAAAAGTACCATATCCCATACCAGAACCAAGAAGAGTGCAGATCACCCCATTTATTACACCACCTAGAAAAATCTGCATTTGAATTTGCCGAACTGAAACCCCCCTTAATTTTAAGAGGATCAATTCTTCATTCGCTTTTTTACCTCTTGAATCATTAATATTGCGACTGACTAGTAATGAAAAAACAATAACAGGGAGTGAAAGAATTTGAATTGTAAGAAAAGAAGTCCGGATTTTTCCTTGAGTAATAACTAACTGATATGAAAGTTTATCAATTAAACTAATTTCAAATGGAAGGAAAATCGATAAATTCCTACTTTTTTGTTTAATCGAATTCCGATAGAAGTTAAGATTTTCAAATTGGATATTTCCTCGATTATAAAATAAAAGATAGCCGGATTTTATAATCCCATTATTTAAATATTCCCTGTAGTGGTTAATTTGATCAATTTTATTAAACCACTTCTGAATAGGGTGATTAGTTAGATTATTAAAATCTCCAAACCAAAATACCAAATTTTGTTCCAGTTCTAACGGTTGTATGTAGGTTTTGTTAAGTAGATAATCATTATAGGTATAGGAATAAGTATATCTCTGATCTGCAATCCGAAACCACTCTTGTTCGCATAAATAAGTCCCGACTATGGTTATGTTTTCTATTTTTTCATTAAGTAGGTCGCTAACGGGGGGATTCGAATCAAAAACATTTCCAATCGCTATCGTTACATTTGAAGTTTTATTAATATGATAATTATATTTTTGGGCAAAATTATAATCAACTAAAATCTCAGAGTTATTTTTAGGTGTTCTACCTTCAATGATGTGAAAATAAGACTTAAATCTCTGTGATGAATAAAAAATGGAGTCGAATATACCGAATCGAACTCTTGTTGCATTTAATTTTTGATAGTAGTCATTCTCACTAGTACAATTCGCTGTAAAAACAGAGGAAAATGCATTAATAGTCACAAATGCCATATCTAACCCAAATATTGCATAAGGGGCATATGATTCTAAGTCGAGATTTGTAGTCTCCAAGGTTTTTCGTACATCATGGTCTGATTTTTGAAAATATTCGTTAAATCTGATGTGGGGAATTATTGAGCCGTTATCATAATATAAATCTTGATGAACTAAGTCAATATCAGAAAATAACCAGAAAGAATTCGCAAACTCGTATTTTTGTGAAGCATTAAAAAAGTAATTAAGCCCCGAAATTAATGAGAGAGAGATACTGAAACAAAGAATAATGGTCCATTCGTTTTTCATACGTTTTGGAGTTTTTAGAAGATAAAATTTAAAGAATTTAAACGAAGTTTTTTTGTGTTCCATTTATAAATTTTTAAAGTTCAAATTGATATTTGAATCTTAAGCAAATTCTTATAAGTTGTTCACATTTAATAGGTTATAAAAAAAGCACAACTTTTTGAACATTCCTTAACCTAAATTTCTTAGCTTCTGCATCAATGGTTTCTAATACTCCTTCAACTCTAATTTTTGTGCCAATATATCGTTCTAAATTTTTAATTGATGCTTTAATTTCGCACTTTCGACTTTTATTCCACCACCACACAATTGAGTTCTTCTGTTCTCCAAACCAACCTAATTGATGTGTTGATAATGTAAACATAATGCGATTTTCTTCACGAGTTTTTATTCCTAATAAATAAATATCACTGATTCTTTGTTTTGTTGAAGATTTAAGAGAGAAAGCAGAGGATACTTTCATTATTTTTCCTACAACAGATGTTAAACCAGAAGATTTCAATTGTTTTGAAGGTGTCATAATATGTTCCATTAATTTTTAAGAATTTTATTAACCTGCTTAGAATCAACTCTTAATACTTGAGAAAAATAAGAGCGAACATCTTTTTTAGCTTCAAGTAATATGGGAATACGTGGTCGAATTTCTCGCATTATTTCATTTAAAGGAGCACGATAAAGTTTTTGGAGGATTAATGCAATTTCATCATCAGCTGTTGCTCTAATACGGAAATATCGTGGCGGTTGTATTTTTTTCATTGATGAAGTAGCACTTTGCCTCCTTAAAGGGGGTTGTTTTGCAAATCTCAATCCTCCCGAGAGAATATCATAAAAATAACTCAGATGACCATAATCTTGCGTACGCCCGATATACCCCAGAATTTTATCAGCAAATGCAAGATTTTGATATCCGTGATAAATTTCTTCTTTTTTAGAAAGAAATAAGAATAAATTCTCGTTGAGCCATAAATGAATATTATTAAATGAAATTTCTTTCGATTCGACTTCATCTAAGACACGTTTGGCATCCTGAATGGTTTGCTGAGAAAAAAAACTATATAGTTTTTCTTGAATTTGTCCAGAATGATCCCGGTTCATATTAATCGATTCCAATTGATCTGCTTGAATTTTCAATGAACCTTGGGCTAATGCTTGTAAATCATTAATGGCTGATCGATAGTCCCCTTGAGAACGAGTAGCAATAATTTTTATTTGATCAGATGTAATTTCTAAATTTTCATTGGTTGCAATTCTCTTGAGAATTTTTGCAATATCTACTGATTTGGCATGAGAAATCTCCAATAATGGGGAAGAAAGTTTGTATAAATCCCCAAATCTACGATAATCCTTAAAATTACAAGTCATGATAACTGGATAACGGGAGAAGGAAATAATTTTCTTTAGTGCTGCTACCCCGCCACGATCGTTTTTTCCATGAATTCCATCAACCTCATCGATGAGAATCAATTTACCTTGAATTTTTTTCTGTGTAAAGCTTAATAGATTAGTATTTTTTACAGTTTCTCTTAATTTTTCATTCATAGCGTCTTCAGTTCGAACATCAGATGCATTCAATTCAATAACACTTAAGTTAAAATCATGGGCTAAAGCGTATACAATGGTGGTTTTTCCTACACCAGGTGGACCAATAAGCATTGCAGCAGTTTGGTTAGCTAATTTTGATTTAATTGATTTTAATTGTAATTCACTTTTTCTATTTTCTATTCCAGGATTTGATTTAATCTGCTTTTTCAGTTTTTTATATTTCTTCTGCAATTCGAGAAAATTGGAAATAAATTTTCGCAATTTTTCAATGACATCTTCAAACCCCACCATCTCTTGTAGACTTTGGGGACGATATTTTTCTACCCAAGGGATATCTTTATTCTTCAATTCATTCATCTCAATCACGTAAAATTTAATTTTCCAATCAAATTCATTTGAATTAACAGATTTAATAGTTGAATTTCATCACTTTGTGAATCTTTTGACTCAAAATCACAGTTTGCGATTAAATCAAGATACAATGCTTGAACATG
>CAYRPF010000044.1:22545-26012 GCA_964426185.1 uncultured archaeon
ATCTAGTGCTTTTCCGATATTCTTCCCGCTCATGTGTCGAATATATTCAATTACATCAAGTTTCACTGGAATATTCTCTTGATTGCAAATAGTTTTAAGCAGTTTATTGAATTTAAAATCAGGTAAATAAGGAATCATTAAAAGTTGGCATCTTGATACAATTGGATCGATAATTCCTGATACTCTATCAGTTATCAAAATCATGCGACAATTTTTAGAATATTGTTCCATAATTCGTCGAAATGCTTGCTGTTCTACATCTAAACTATGAAAATTTTTAAGGATTAGTATCTTAAACGGGGCATTTCCAAATTTTTTAGTACTAACAAACGGTCGTACGCGAATTTGAATAAAGGGTCGGAAATTCTTTTGGGATCCAGAACCAGATCCTATCATTTTTGCAGATACATGCCCTTCTCTTTTAGATTTATTACGTTCTTCTTTTCCAATTGGATCATCAGCATATAAAATCTTACAATTCATTTGATATTCATTTTGTAGCATTTCATGAGCAATTAACTCTGCAATCATGGTTTTACCACTTCCTGGAGGCCCAATTAACATCAAATGAGGAAAATTTTGAGACTGAATAAAACCCATGATTTGTTGATAGAGTGTGGGAAAAAGATTTTTTATTTCTGCAATTTTTTTAGGCCGATACTTAATTCTCCAAACAGGGCTTGATTTTTCTGATTGTATTGTGGATGGTTCAATCATTAGGAATTCTCCTCCAACGCAATAATTAATTCTGACAAGAATCCATCCATTTGGATTGATGGATCTGAAGCAAGAGTAAGTCGATAATCAAATTCCCCCATTAAATTTACCATAATTTCTTTTTGCACTGGTTTCAAAGGTTGCAATGCAAGCCAATTTAAAATTTGACGGAATAATCCCCGACTGGAATAACTTGGATGATCTGCGAGGATTTTTTTCATGTCCATTATTTTTTTGTTATATAACAGAGAACAAAAACGATCAAATGCATTTTCAGGAAGAAATCCTGAAATTTCATAAAGTACAGCGGGTTTAATCATACGATTTTCTGCATAAGAACCATCTTCATAAGATAAAGAGACTGCCATTTGTAGTAAATTGATTGCTTGTCGCATATCACCTTGAGATATATAATAAATTGCATTTTTTATTTCATCATTAATACTGATTTTTTCATTACGGCAAATTTTATCTATTTGTTGCGAAAAAGGTTCAAATGGTAAAGGATAAAATCGAAAAATGGCACAACGCGAAAGAATAGGGTCGATAATCTTTTCAATATAATTGCACATGAAAATGAATTTCACATTTGCTGGTGCCATCTCAATAATTCGGCGAAAAGCATTCTGCATTGCTCTTGGAATTAAATCCGCTTCATCTAATATTACAAATTTATATTTGGGTTGAAAAATCCCAACATGATTAACAAAATTCTTAATTTCATCTCGGGTATTCATACGAACATTGTCTGAAGCGTTTCGTTCCAAGATAATATTTTGGGATAATTTTTTCACACCTAAAACATCATATATCAAAGAATATGCCGTGGAAGTCTTTCCGGTTCCTGCAGGTCCCGCAAAAATTAAATGAGGAATACTGTCCTTTTCAATAAATTTCTGTAAAGTTTGAATTGTTACAGATTGACTAGCGATTTCTGCAAGTGATTGTGGTCTGTACTTTTCCACCCAAGGTAAATCTAAATCTGTTAAACTTGTAGTATCCATATTAAATTTTTCGCCGTTAATATTCTTATGCGGTGATTATTAAAAAACATCTCACCGATCCTTTAATAAAGCGTAAATATTTTAGAAAATTAAGAATATGATTTCCCGACGAATTGAAATTTTACGTTTAGATTATCTATTTGCTGTTATTGTACCAACCTTAATTGCAATATATTTTAATCATCTAAATATTCACAATTATTGGAATTTGATTTTATCCTTTGTTTTTTTTGGAATCAGTGGTAATATAATTAACGATATTTTTGATAGAAAAGATGAAGCAGATATCGAAGCACAGTCTCGGACTCAAGGTTTTCATGATAAAGAACTCTGGGCACTGGCTGTTGTTAGTGCTTCTTTAGGAATATCACTTCTTATCCCAATAATAATTAATTTTCCAATTATTGGAGTTTATTCTGCTGTAGCGATATTTATGGTAATAATCTATTGTGCGAAAAAAAAAATTCCAATTTTAAATCAATTCCTCCTTGGTATAAGTCACATTATTATCCCTTATTTGATTGTAAAAACTATCGCTAATCTCTCATCTCCTTTGATTTCATTAGAAGAAGGTTTTTTTCTTCTTGCATTATTATTTTTTGCTGTTTCAGGCCAAACTGTGCATGAAATTATAGATGAAGATGCAATCGCTAGATATTCATTAAAAACCCAACAAATGGTTGTAGTAATTACTAGTAGCATTTCAATAATCTTAGGTTCAATCGGAGTGCTTTTAATGAAAGAATACTTATTGTTTTCATTCATATTGATTCCAATTGGGACAATATATTCTTTCCGCCGACCGAAAAAATCAAGAAAATCAATAAAAGATACAGGAATAATTATGGGTAATTTAGTTATGGTCTTTCTCTTCACGTTAATTCTTTGCTACTGATATCTTGGTTTGAATATGTATTCTTTTTGAAAATGAATCCAATATTCATTTTTTTTGCAAGTGGTTGATATTTGGCATCGATTGTCATCCAAAATTTACCAAAATCAACAAATTTATCCCAAATCTTTCTAAATACAGCATTGGATAAATATTTATTACGTAACTTCAAAATACTCTGTTCTGTTTCAGAAGGTTTTGCTGCTTGAAATAATTGCACCCTCATTGCTTGGCCATAAATTCCAAATAACCTTAAAAATTTTAGAGAATGTGATAAAAAGAGATTTTTAAGCTGATCAACTTCATATCTGCGATAATGACCAATTATAGAATCTTGATAAGTAAAATATTTCATGGAATGCGGAACTGAAACTAAAAGGATCCCACCTGGTTTAAGAATGCGAGAAATTTCTGCTGCAGCTATTGAATCGTGGAAAATATGTTCAATCACATCTAAAGCAGCAATAAAATCAAAAGTTTCATCAAGAAATGGGAGTTGCTCCAACATTCCAATCACAGGAAAATTCCCCTTTGGTTGAAGAAATTGAGTTAAAGGAGATCTTGCAATATCAAAATAAAACCGGCGTTTAATATGTGGAAGAAATGGTAAAATGGAATTTCCACTACATCCTATATCCAGAGCATTTTGAAAAGAGCGATCTCCCAATTGTTTTTTAATCAAATTAAATTTAGCCTTGGTTCCTGGAGAAATATAATAGTCAATCAATGTACGGGCGGAAAAATTTAAATGATGATCATAAAACTCTTTTTTATTTACACGATTTGGGATTAGCTCCACAATGGAAAAAAGATTTCACAAATCATAAATTTTGTTCCATAAAATATAGAAAAAA
>CAYRPF010000045.1:0-24568 GCA_964426185.1 uncultured archaeon
GGAATATATTTAGGGAATTATCGCCGAAATCTCAAGGATTTTACGGTTCGTTTATATAATTCGGAAAAAAAGATGAAAAGTTGGATAAATTTCCGCTTAAATTCGCTCAATAGTCATTCCGCCTAAAATTTGAGGTTTGTGTTCATGATAATATGCCACAGCTTCTGCCAACTTTTCCTCGCTATCCGAAAAGATTTGAAATAATAAGTCACCTTTACTTATTTGTGAACCTATTTTTTTATGAATGATAATTCCTGCTTTTTTCGCGGCTGGACAACCGGCAATTTTTGCGATATGATTGATATAGGCGTTTTCCACTTCGGTTACATATCCATCTTCCTCAGCGAATAAATCGGTATGATACTGTCCAATTTTGATTTCTTCAGGTTTAATTTCTGGATTACCTCCTTGAGCTTTGATTATTCTTTTCATAGCTTGATAAGCTTGACCTGATTTCAAAATTTCCTTGGCTAACTTTTTACCTTCGCCCAATTTTGCCTTACCAGCCATCTCCAACAGAATTCCCGCCAATTCACAAGATTTATTCATCAAACTGGCTGGTCCTGCGGAATAATCTCGCAATAGTCGTAATCCTTCTTGGGCTTCTAATGCGGGGCCAACAGCATGCCCTATTGGTTGATTAGCGGAAGTTAGCAAACAAACCGTCTTAATTCCCACTTTTTCGGCTACACGTTTAAAACGCTCAGCAAATTTTCGGCCGTGTTCTGGAGTAGGAAATTTTGTACCTTTACCACATGGTATATCGAGTACAAGTTTTTTAACACCCATACTCATTTTCTTACAGATAATTGAAGCAATCATAATTGGAAATGGATCCATAGATAGAGGTTTTTCCACCCGAATAAATGTATTATCCGCTGGAGCCGAATCTAAGGCGCCACCCCAAAGAATTCCTGCTTTTTCCTTTTTCAAAATTTCGAGGACATGCTCTTTTGAAAATGCTACTGGAGCCAACACTTCAAAACTATCCGCCGTTCCAGATGGGCTGGTAATTGCTCTCGTAGAAGTTTTAGGAATAAATAAATCTGCAGCTGCAATAATGGGAACGATAATAAGAGTGACTTTATTACCTGGCACACCTCCTGTAGAATGTTTATCAAACACTTCGGGGCCAAAATCTAAAATTTCACCTGAATGAGCCATCGCTAAGGTTAAATTCACTACTTCTTCATCACTTAATCCACGAACTTCCAGACCCGTAATGAATGCGGCGATTTCAATGGGAAGAAGGTTACCTTGGGTGGCATCTTTTACGATTTCATCAATTTCTTCTTTTGAAAGGGTTTTTCCTTTAATTTTTGCCCGAATAAATTCAAAAGATTTCGGTTTAGAGGAGAGCTGCAATTCTACTTCATCAACCTTAGATTGATGAGCTACTTCTAAGATTTTCTGGTGAACTTCATCATAAAGACCAATTTCTCCATGTTGAATTAACCCTTCTCCAGTTGCGTGATCTACAACCGCGATTATCGGATTGCTAACGTACCCTTCTATATCTTTGGTAAATATTTTGACACGATCACCTAATTTTGCTCCCATAGCAAAGGCGTCTTCATCATCCATTAGCACGATGGGAACGGTTCCTGTGGCAATGCCCAATTTCTTTATTTTAAACAACATTGTAATATCACTACTAAAAGATGATGTAAGATCTTAAATCATTTACGGGCGAAAGGTATTATCGAAGATTTTTTTTCAAATTTTACCTTTATTTCTTCCATAGTGAAAAGAATTACCGAAATTTCTAATATCTCTGATGGTAGCAGTAATGATTATGTTGAAGTTCAAACTCCCGGCCGGATTTGTTTATTGGGGGATAAAATTGATTTGGCAGAGTTACCGGTCATTGGATGCGCAGTAAATTGCTTATCTACCATAAAAATTCGGAAAATTCCTGATTCAACTGTTAGAATTTTTACCAATACTTATCAAAGCGGGTTAGAGTACAAATTGGGCGAAAAAGGAGATTTTAATCATTTGTTGAAATATTGGTGCGCTATTATTTACAGACTTGGCGATCGAATTGAAGGTTTTGAAGCGATCCTTTCATCAGATATTCCCGTTGGTAGTGGGCTTTCTTCTTCCGCGGCAATTTCCGTAGGATTAATTAGTGCGTTGAATAAATTATTTGAATTAGGCATGAATAATTATGAAATTGCTGAGTTGGCATATATTACCGAGCATGATGATTTAGGGATAATGTGTGGGCGTTTAGATCAGTATTCGATTACGTTCGGTGGTGTTTCATTCATTCACACAAACTCACCTCCTAAAGTAACTCATGTTCCTATCCAATCTTTACCCATTGTGTTGGCTGATTCAGGAGATTCTCGAAAAGCCCAAGATGTATTAATACGGATAAAAAATAAACTAAAAGCGGGAGATGCTCAAGTTCATGAATCTTTTCATAAAATTCATCAAGCAGTAATTGAATGCCATCAAGCTCTTCAGCAAAATGATTACAATAAAATTGGAGCTTTGATGAATTTACAACAAATACAAGAAAAAAAAATGGAAACCACTACTCCAAAAATTGATCTCCTTTGTAGAACCGCTTTAGAACATGGTGCGTTGGGTGCCAAACAAATCGGCGCGGGTGGCGGAGGATGCATGATTGCATTATGTCCAGAACATTCTGAAGAGGTTAGTAAAGAATTGCAACGAATAGGCGGAAAAGTTTACAAATTCAATATCTATAATTATTAGATCTTTTCGATTGTCATACTCCCTAATCCAATAGGTGGGTGAGAATTGTAATATTCTACCGCTTTGTTTAATGAAGCTTGGCTGTTTGCATAAATTCGGAAAACTACATCTCCAGGATGAATTTTTGCCCCAATTTTTTTTTCAATCTCAATACCCGCTTTTTGATCTCCAGGACAACCTGCTATTTTTGCGATTTGATTTATGCTTTTATTATTAATAGATGCCACAATACCTCCTTTATCGGCCTTTAATTCCCTCATAAATGATCCAACCTTAATTTCATTCGGGTTTATATTAGGATTTCCACCTTGAGCTTTGATAATTGCTTGCATTTTTCTTAATGCTCGGCCTGAATTTAGAATTTCTAAAGCCAATTCTTTTCCGCGGGATTCAGGGGCCTTACCCGCCATTTCTAAAAGAATTCCTGCAATATCTGTTGCTTTATTTAGTAGGCTTGATGGACCTTTTTCTGGATTCCATAATAAACGGAGTGCTTCTCGAGCTTCAAGGGCAGGACCTACTGCATGACCAATAGGTTGATCGGCAGAAGTTAATACGCAAACGCTTTCAATTCCAACTCTCTTAGCAATTTCTTTGAATCGGAAAGCAAATTTTCGACCTTTTTCTTGTGTAGGAAATTTTGTACCTGCACCAATTGGAATATCCAAAACTAGTTTTTTTATACCGTTTGCTAACTTTTTCGAGAGAATTGAAGCGATCATCAAATCTAGGGGATCTATATTTAAAATTTTTTGAATTTCGATTAAACCATCTGCTGCTGGGCTTGAATTCATAGCACCAGCCCAAAAAATTCCTGCATTTTCTTTTTCCAGAATGTTTAGCACTTCTTCCTTTGAAAATATTACATTTGCTAATACTTCCATACTGTCTGCCGTGCCCGATGGGCTGGTAATTGCTCGTGTCGATGTTTTAGGAATAAATATCCCCGAGGCTGCCAGAATCGGGACGATAATTAAAGAGATCTTATTACCAGGAACACCACCAGTTGAATGTTTATCATAGCAATTCGCGCCGAAATCGAAAATTTCTCCCGATTTGGCAAAATTATGAGTTAAATCTACAACTTCATCATCGTTAAGTCCGCGAATATGAACTCCGATAATAAATGCGGCTAGTTCAACATTTAACAGTTTTTCTTCAGCGCAATCTCTTACGATTTCTATGATTTCGTTGGTGGATAATGCTTTTCCTTCAATTTTTTTCTTGATAGCTGCGAAAGATAATGGGTGTGATGCCTTTCGAATTTCAACTAATGATGAATTGGTAATTTCTTTAATTTTATCACCGATTTCATCATAGAGACCGATTGTCCCGGGTGAAATTAATTGTTCATTGGTGGCAATATCCACAATTGCAATAATTCCTGGCTCATGAAGTATATCAGATTTTTTAACTGCAAAAACTCTAATACGATCTCCAGGTTTAACTCCTAGATTAAATGCATCTATTCGATGGATAACTACAATTTTAACTCCGCCCGTAGCCACTCCCAGAATTTTGGTTTTAAATCTCATTATCATAATATATCATTGCGTTCTTAAAAAAGCGCACGCCTTGAGTTGGAAAAATAGAAGCAAAAATAGAAGCATAGAAAGAAGCAAAATTAAAAAAGAAGTATTGGTTGATCGATTTACAAATTGATTGTTAAGGGAATTTCTGCGGTAAACGGTCCTTTGAGGTTTCCATCTTCATCTTTAAAGCTAACAATGGTTTTTATGGGAAATTCTCCCACATCAAAAGCTTTCACTAAAATTTGCCAGTGAAGCTGCTCGTTGGGGCTAAGAGAATAAATATTTTTCTTAAAAGTCCCGCGCATCATCTTCAAATCTTCTGGAAATTCAAATTCAACTTCGATTTCCATTGCATTTCCATCACTTTGATTGGAAATTAAGACTTGAACTGGAAACGACTGATTAATTACAGGTGTTTTTTCTGGGGTGAGTACAATACCTAACACGGCATCAGGAGAAGTGATGGTAATGTCCTTTCGTTCTGATTGCAGAGTAAAATTGAATTTATCATCTACATTCATGGTCAATACAATAGGGCCGATAAAGGAAGACCCCGGAATATTAGAGCGAAAAACAAAATCTAAAGTTTCCTTCTTAAAATTGGATAAATCAAGGGTAATAGGTAATTCTGGACGTTCTTTTATGGTAAGGTTATCTCCCAATTTAATATGCATATCCACTACGTTAAATACTGTAAATTCATGGGGTAGAATTTTATAATTCTTGAATTCTTGAAGACGGGTGGTATCAATAATCGGGTGCAATTCAATAAGCGAATCTCGCTCAAATTCCGTCTCTTCCAAGGGAACTTCCAAAGACACCATTAATGAACTTAGTGCCACCACCAAAGATTCCTTAATTAGAAGGTTCTCCATTTCACTGTAATTGAATAAAGAATAATTGTCAATCAATTCATCAATTAAATTTTCATTTTTGTTAAAAACAGCATTGGTAATATGTTGCGCTATTAGTAGTAGAAGATTGGATTCAAACAATTCATGTCTCATTTTAGCTTTAAATCTTTTCACGTAATTAATTCCTTCTTGATATTTTCCTTGTACAAAATAGCACAAAAATGCAAACCCAATATTTTCTGCGGCAAAGTCTTCCAATTTTGTTTTTTCTGCCTTCATGATAGATTTCGCTGCGACATCAAAGTAATCACGTGCTTTTTGATAATCCAATATACGAAGAGCATCATTAGCGGCTTCACGTTCTACTAAAGCGGCTTGATGATATTTGCCTAAATGAGTTAGGTTTTTTGAAGCATAGAAAAAACATTGTTCTGCGACTTTCCATTCTTCCAATTCATTAAACATTTCCCCGGCTTTTTTAAAATTTGAAGCGGATTTTTTATACTCATCGTTATCCAGCAAAATTTCTGCTTTATTTAAGGTGATTTTAGCTTTTTTGCGGAGTTTTTCTTCACTGACCATCTTAATGAAATTCAATCCGAAGTATTTCTAAAACCTTTTGGAATTTTTCGAATATAATTTCTGGAAAGGGTAGAAAAGAGTTGGAAGAAATTTCCATGTTCAAAACGTTTGATATAGTAAAAATCTTTTTAAGGAAATTTCAAAGATTATAAACTGTAATGAAATGTAAAAATTCATCCTCGCACTTAGTCATCCAAATTGTTTTAATTATTACTCTAACTTGTCTAATCACCTTTTTTTCCCCAAATTTTGCCCAATTTAAGCATGTAAGCAAAAATTCCTTAGAAATTTCATTTGATCACAATATACCTAGTCAGCTATCAACCACAGATGTCGAATCAATCAAACTCAATTGGAGTGATTACTTAAAAATCAATTCAACTGTGATAAGCGGGTTAGATAGTGACAAAGCCATGGGGTTTCATTGGGTAAATTATAGCTTTGTATCTGGTTTTGGAACTGAAATGGATCCATATATTATCTCAAATGTTGCCTTTTCTGGTGAAAATGCGTCTTATGCATTGCGCATTCAATATTCCAATGCATTTTGTATCTTCTCGAATTGTTTTTTTTACAATACGAGTGAATATTCATTGGACTCTGGTGCTTTACTGATTGAGTATAGTGGAAATATCACGTTTTTCAACTGTAGGTTTATTAATAATTCTGCAAATGGAGTCATTATAGATCACAGCCATCATCTCTCTTTTCAAAGCAGTACTTTTGCAGAGATTATGGGGATTGGACTACGTATTATAGGATCTGGGGAAATCCAAATTGCTAATTCTAACTTTTATCAAATCTTATATGATCACATAGAATTCTATTATTCAGAAACGATTATTCATTCAAGCAACATCCACATGCTGAACGATTCTCGAGGTTTCTCTGCTATTGGATCAGAAAATATATATTTATCAACAAACTCGTTTATAGCCTTAGAAGAAAATCATCAAGGATTAATTACAATTGAGTTAGATAATGAATCTTCCCTGAACAATAATATCACAATTATAGAGAATACTATCATGGATGGATATTCTGGAATCCATCTTGCAATTAATAATCCAAATAAGTCTTTATTGATAGATAATGTATTCATCTCGGATAATTTAATTAACTGCATATATGAAGGAATGCATTTAGAGGATGTTTTCGAACCCAATGTTACCCATAATATAATTTCTTCACTCCAAACTGGAGTTCTTCTTTATAATTCCCAAGATGCTTATTTATCAGATAATTTTATCCAAGCCGAATACAATGAAGCATTGTTAATATGGAGCTGTAATAACACTGAGGTTATTTCTAATTCATTATCTTCGACTGGGTCATTCTTAGTTCACGTTATTGGTCCTGGGACCACCATACTTGAAAACAATGACCTATTATTTCTCGAATCTCCTTGGTTATTTGAAGAAAATGACCCAATTATGATTCTCATCAACAACTTTCTTAATAGAGGTTCTCAAGATGTGCCTACTACACCAATTTGGCATTCACAATCTGCTACAGGCGACTGGAATCTTGTCCATGTTGAATGGATTCCATCACAGAATGCCCAGTGGTATGTACTGTATGTGAATGGGCAGCTAATCGCTAACACTACACAGACTTATGTTAAGGTAGTAGTAAATCGAGAGGGTGTCTATCAATTTCAAGTTTTAGCTGGAAATGAATACGGCATATCACCACTCTCCACCATCTTAACTATCACCATCCAATATAATGATGGAAATGATAATAGTTCATCTGCATCAAATGAAGATGATGAAACTTCGGAACCATTTGATTGGAATTTGTTAGGTAATAAAGAGTTTTCTATCTCATTTGGTTCATTTCCTTTAACGCTTACCGTTTTTTTGGCGGCAAGTTTTATTCTCTCACGATATTTTCGAAAAAAGTCACACCTATTCGGTTAAGTAATTGCACCCGACTATCATATTATCCCTTTAAATCTTGCTTAGATGGGATATAAGCTCCCGGAAAAAAGGTCTTTAACTCTTTTAGAGTGGGTTGTCGACCATATTCACTTATCTCAAATGCTTCTCCATATTGAATTTTTCTTCCTGGAAATCCTTTATTCCATAGTTCTTGATAATCGATCAGAATGTGGGAAAACATCATCGTTATAATCATTTCAACCATTTTCTTACGAATATTATCATCAAACTCTTTGGGGATTAGGTGTTCGAGTTTTTGCGTCCAAGGTAGCCACTCCATCATTTGGCTCTTATGGCAAATCAAAGCTTTGGCTTTTTGGTCAAAAACATCCGTTATATCCAGCAATATATTTGGAATAAAGGGGTATGGTTTTAGAAAATGGTCGTATAAATAGCAAATCACCGGCTGTTTCCGCGTTTTTGAGATAGGAGTATCTGGACAATAATGGGGAACAATAAGCATATTATTTGCATCCATTACCAGTTGACCACAATAGCGGTGATCTCGATGATAATCGTTTACTCGATGCGTTAATATTAAATCGGGATCATAATTGCGAATAATCCTAACTATTTTTTCAGTCAGCTCTCGATTTACATAAATATGACCATCGTTTACATTTAGAGAAGTATATTCTGTCCCTAGTATTTTGGCAGAGTTTAGTGCTTCTTTTTGCCGAGTTTTAGCGGTTTCAAGGGGATTCATTTTGTGATGGCCGAGATTTCCATTAGTAACTGAAATAAATTTGACTTGATGATTATGAGATATCAATTTTATGGCTAAACCGCCGGCTAAAAGTTCTGCATCATCGGGGTGTGCACAAATAACCATAATTTTTATGCGAGTTTTTACGTTCATTAATTATAATTAGGCAGAAGAAAAATAAAATATTTTAAAAATAAAAAAACTAAAAAAACTAAATTAAAAAGGATCAGTCTTCCATTTCTTCTCGAACTAATTCGGTTAATGTTCTAAATTTAACTGCATCTGGCAAAGGTCCGATAATTTTCAAATCTCCACTCATATAAGCAGAGGTTGCATCGATTTCACCAGTAAAAACACCTGCAGCTGTTTCACCATTCATTTCTAAAGTAACATCTGGCTCTTCTATTTCACCCATGCCATAATCAAATTTGCCATCTTCAATTTTAAACCAGAAATTATCCGCATCTGACATGTTAATTTGGAACTTTCGATCCCAATCTTCAACTTCTTCAGCAACATCTTCAGATTCATTACAAGTTTCTTTGAAAACTGCTAAAAATTCGGGTAAATCATCGATTGAAAAATCACCATCTTCAATCTTTTCAATAAGTTTTTCTTTATCAGCCATCTTGCATATCTCTCCGATTTTTTCAGAAAAATCTTATGATAAAATATATCACCTTATAATAAAAAGCTAATGCTTCGATTATACTGTAAAATTGTTAAAAATCCGCCTATAAGAGTAATTGTTTTGACGGATCGGTAAAAATTAAAGTTAAAAAAAGAATAATCTATAATTATAAATCATTCTTCCATTTCAAGAACTACTACGCGAACATCGGGCAGTTTATTTTTCAGTTTTATCCTATCCTCTAAACTTCCAATTCCCCGACCTACATGCATGGGAATAACGATTTCAGGTTTAATTACTTTTACGGCTTCTGCACATTCAGCTACATCCATAACATAGGTTCCACTAACTGGTAATAAAGCAATGTTTGATTGAAGGTTTTCCATTTCAGGGATTTTATCAGTATCACCTGCATGATAAATCGAAATATCATCGATATGCAAGATGGTTCCAATATGTCCGGATTCTTTCGGGTGGAAAGGATTGCCAGGAGATCGAAACCTGTGCGTATTATAGGCTGGAATGGCGGAGATTAGTAATCCCTTGACGGTAACCTTTTCATGAGGTTTGAGAGAAACGACCTCTTTTTTCTGCTTGATTTGATTATTTAAGGTGTCATAGGTGATGGGCGGTCCCACAAGAACTGTATCTGGAGTACTAACCAGGTTAATAGAATCGGGATGGCAGTGATCGAAATGTTCGTGAGAAGTAATAACAATATCTGCTTTCGGTAGTTGCGTGTTTGTGATTTCGTATGGATCCAGGTAGATATTTAGACCTTTGCCTTGAATGAGAAAACTATCGTGTCCTAACCATTTGATATTGACATTTTTATAGGTGAACATGGTTATCAGTTATATATGGGGGAAACACCCAATTAAATTTTTTCGGTGTTAAAGGGTAAATTAAAGGGGAGCGGAGTGTTAATTAATATGAGGTTATAAATTGTGGATTTCACCGAAGTAATCAACCACCGAAGAAGCATCCGTAAATATTTAAACAAACCAGTTCCAAGTGAAAGCGTTAAGAAAATTTTGTTTGCTGCTCAAAAAGCACCATCTTGGGCGCACAAACAAGGTGCACGGGTTATTGTGGTGGAAGATGCGGAAAAAATGGAGCAATTAAGGGATGCCATCGGACAAAAATGGGTGGAAAGCGTTCCCATGTTTATAGTGGTAATTATCGATCCAGAACAATCAGGAATTGCTCCAAATAAGATGGAATATTATCCCGTGGATGCCACAATCGTAATGGAACATATTATTTTAGCTGCAACCAATGAAGGGTTGGGCACATGTTGGATCGGTTGGTTCAATGAAGAAGATGTAAAGAAATGCCTTTCAATTCCTCCCAGATTTCGAGTTATAGGATTAACACCCCTTGGTTATCCTGAGAAATACCCAGAACCGAAAGAACGGCATGAATTGTCGGATTTCTGCTATTTAGATATGTATGGGGATGCCATTTCATTCGATAAATTTAACGGTTGAATTTTTTCTTTGGATTATTTCCACAACTTCTCTAACTTCCCTATCTTAAAACATGATATTTTACTACTAAGTATACTTCTCGGTGGATTTCTATGCAATTCTTTTTATATAACATAAATTAAAAATTAATTAATGAACAGCAAAAATTCTGATGATTCATTAGAGAAGTTGGATAAACACAAATCCGTCACTCCACTTCCAATTCAAACATGGCTTGTGATCACTTTTCTGGGAATAGCTGGTCAAATTGCATGGGCTGTTGAAAATTCTTGGTTTAATGTTTTTGTTTACGATGAGATTACTGAAGATCCCAGCCCAGTAGCTTGGATGGTGGCTGTTAGTGCAGTCACAGCTACTGTTACCACAATTTTGATTGGTGCTCTCAGCGATAGAACTCGATCTAAAATGGGAAAGCGAAAACCATATATTTTATTTGGATACATATTATGGGGTATTATTACTGCTTTATATCCGATGGTAGAACTAATTCAAAAACTGAGTGTGGCTGTTTTTATGGTTATTTTGATGGATGCCATCATGACTTTTTTTGGATCTACGGCGAACGATGCATGTTTTAATGCTTGGATCACCGATATAACCGATCATTCAAATCGAGGTCGAGTTCAAGGGATACTTATGATGACCACTTTGGTGGCAAACTTAATTGCCATTGGAGCGTCTGGTTTTATTATAGAAAAATATGGTTATTTTGTCTTCTTTTATGTATTAGGAGGATTTGTTTCCATTGCAGGGCTAATTGCAGGTCTACAAGTAAAGGAACCCCCACAAAATTATCCAATGCAGAAATTATTAAGTGATTCTGCGCCTGAATCTCCCATTCCTCCGAAAAAACCTTTTTGGCAAGACGTTATTTATGCTTTTCGACCAAGCACAATTCGTAAGAATCCATTACTTTATATTTTGCTTGCTTGCATGGCCTTGATAAATATTGGAGGTCAAGTTTCCGCTCCTTACCTTTTTGTGTATTTGGAAAATTACTTAGAATTTTCAAAGGGTGAAGTAAGTATTATCGGAGGAGTGGTTATTCTAATTGCGGCCATCGTTTCTGTGCTATATGGATTGATCAGTCATCGAGTACCTCGAAAATGGGTGTTGGTGTTAACAATTCTGTTTAATTGTTTATTTTCAATAGTATTCATGTGGTTACGAAAGATGATACCCATTATTTTGATGTATGCTGTAGTTCTTTCTCTTCAAATGATGAATAGTATTGCTTTAGAATCATGGATTCAGGATCTATATCCAGCCAGTGATCGGGGAAAATTTCAAGGTGCACGGATGGTGGCATTTGTGGCAATTCCTATGATATTTGGCCCTATTATTGGAAATTCAGTAATAAAATCTTATGGAATTCCCAGTGCGACTCAAGAAAATGGTTTCATTCCTACACCAGAGATTTTTCTATTTGGAGGTATTGTTGGTATACTCGCCTTAATACCGGCTATTATTATTATGTTTTACGAAAAATCATTGCGCAACTATCCCAAATCCTAACTATTACCTAATCAAGGTTGCTGAATTATTTTTCTGTTTTTCTGTTTTCATTTTTTCTTATATACTTTACAAAAATTCCTTAAAGACTTCTTGCAAAATCTCGGTAGCATCATAAAAGGGAGAAACATCACCCGACCAATTAACTAGCAGATGTCCATACTTATTTCCAAACTGTGTTAGGAAATTTTTCAAAGCCCTACGTACTTGACCGGTTTCTCGATCAGCAAATATCGCTCCAAATATCGGTAAACTAGTGCTATATTCCAATATCACTTTTTTATCCCCAGAATCAATGCTTCGGAGTAAATCTGCAGAATTAGTAACTTCCTTTACGAAACTGGTAATGGCGCTAAACATTCCAGAAACAAGAGATGGCATATAATTTTTCTTTAATTCTTGTTTTTCAAGATCATCTTCTGTTGATAATTCATTTTCTGGTTCTTTTGTTTCGGTAATCTGATAATAAAATAAATTTCTTCCATCTTTATAGAGCAAGTAGATTGAGTCAATTTGTGCTCTTTCAATAATGCAAGAAAATTCAGGAATCCACAAAAATAATAGATGCTGGTTTAATTGTGAAATTAACCACGCTTTAAATTTCGGATCTGTCAAAAGTGTCTGGGGAATAGATTTCAGCGGATAATCATTTTGTTGTTGTAATTGGTAACGAATTTCTTCTGCTTGAGGTTCATTAAAATCTAGATCCTGCAAATCTACATCCGATTTTCGCTCAATCGATGCAAGAGGATGTGTTTTAAAAAAAACCTGAAGATCTGTAACATTTTCGGGGTTTACAAGCGAATAGGTAACCCTTTCAACATAGTTTCGCCCTTTATCAATTGATTTAACCTTAAAATTACGATTTATGAAGTAGAAAAGAAATCCCCACAAAATAAACAAGCAAAAAGGATTGAACAAGTAAAATGGGATGGTTAATGCCCTCAAAATCATGTTTCCAGAAAAGCTAGCTGTTAAAAATCCCGTTCGGACAGTATAAAAGGTAAAGTGATTTTGGGACAAATAAACCGGGACACCTGTTATCCAACTCGTTTCTTCTGTAAAAGATAGTGGAATGATTAAGTCAGAGTTTAGAAGAATCGAAAATAGAATTGTGAAAATTAGCAAAGTCCCACCATAGATTCCAATAACTGTGGAAATATGCTGTTTTGTTCGCATAGCAAGATTGAAAAAGAAAGCCAGAACGATTACTCGAAAAACAAGTTCAATTGAATGAAGAGTAACAGAAATTTCGGATATCAGAGTTTCTGAATAACTTGGAGAAGCAGCTGCTGCTGATATTTGAGTGATATCAGTCCCTGTGGGTAGAAATAAACTACCGATTAGATTAAAGATTAGAAAAATGGTAACGCTAATAAAAGTGGCAATGAAGCCATATAATATAATAATTGAGAAATGTTTTAGAAGTGGTCGTGAAGTTGAAAGCTGAATTGATTCAATTGTTTGCTCATTTTCAAAATTTTCAGGTAAATTCTTTTGCAGTGTATTTTCAATTGTAGGAAGAGAAGCAGATTCATCTGCTGGGTTCGTCGAGTTCGCTGAAGTTTCTGAAGTTTCCGAAAGATTCTCAGAATCCAGTTGCTGTTGACTTCTTCTTCTGAAATGTTTTCTAAAACGTTTTCGAGAAGCCCAGAACTTCCATGATTTGCGGTAATTGATAATTTTTAGCAATATTAGAATGCTAATTGGTTCAAAAATACGCATAAATAAAATGAATGTAAAGGCAGCCATTAAAAAATAGCCAAATATATAAATAAATAGTAAAAGACTATCGGTTTGTTGTATTACAAAAAGTATGATACTTAAAATTGCAATTGGGGTTCCCACTTCTTTTAAACTAGTAAAAAATCGCGCCTCAATTTGCTCTCCAATAAATTTCCCCCGAAATGCCAGGCGAGACGCTTTAATAAGTTGATAGCCATAAAGAAAGGTGGCAATGTACACAAAGAAGATTTCAATCAACATCCCAATAGCTGTGCTGCTTTTATTCAGATTTACCGGTTCTAAACCTGAAATATCAAGAATTACTGCTAATAAGTAAATTGCAATAGGCATTACAATTAAAAATGCTTTAAACATCTCTTTTTCCTTGGACCAATCGTTTTTACGCAATGCTTTCTTAATCATTTCTTTAGGTGAAGCGATATATTCATAATGAATTTCTTGAAAAAGGTCGATTTCGCCATTTTTCTCTTCTTTTCGAATTCTCAAATAAAGTATAAGCAGGGAAATAAAGGGCGAAATCACGAATATTAAGGGTAATAAAACAAATGGATATTGAGCATAGGTTGAGATCAAACTTAAAGAACGTAAGATTAAGTAAATAGGCACTAAGCTTGAAGTTTTAGAAGATGATTCATCTTCTGATAAAGGTTTTACATCGAATTGTAAAAGTGCAGGTAAAATCCAATAAACTGCGAAAAAGAAGCAAAGTCCATAATATAGTCTTAGGTAAAAAGCGCGCTTTGCAGTTTTTCGTTTAAAAAATGGAATTGGGATGGCAAAAATTAGTAATGGAATCAGATTCAGTAAGAGACTAAAGATCACATCCTCTATCGCAATAACCATATTATGATAGTATTAGAAGTCTGAATTAATTTTCTTTTGCTATTTTAAGTTATGATTCTTTGTAAGAATGCTTACTTTTAAATAGGAGTTCCCTAAAATATTTTCAATATATGCAATTTTGTAGTTAACTCACAAATTATGGGTAAATTGTGACAAAAGGAGGATTAAAAGATCTCTAAAGAAAATAAGAATCGAGTTGGAATACCCCGTGCGTTATATTACTATATCTATAAACCTATGTGGGTGAAATTTTTTGAAAAAATTGGGGCTCAAGTGATAATTTCACCTAAAACGAATAATACCATCAAAACATTAGGAGTGCGTTTTGCCCCAGATGAAGATTGTTACAACAGTAAGCTTTATTATGGTCATGTTATTTCCTTAAAAAAGAAAGTAGATTATCTTTTTATCCCCAGGTTAGGCTCCGATCATCCCGTTCATGTGGGTTGCCCGAAATTCATCTCGTTGGCTGAAGTTATTCATTCCATGTATCCGGAATTACCAGAATTAATTAACCCTTATTATTCTCAAGCAAAGGCAAATCATGGGAAATTACGACTATTAATGATTGCTTTTCAAGTAGGTTGGAAATTTACTAAAAATCCCCTTAAAATTCTTCTGGCGCTTCGATTGGCCGTTCGTTCTCAAAGAATTTTCCGAAAGAAAACACACTTTTCAATAGAAAAACTACATGATTGGGAACAAGGAAAAATCTCCGAAATTTCAACATTATCTGATTTGAACTTTAAAATTGAGAAGAAACCTTTGAAAGTGGCGTTAGCCGCGCATAGATATGTGATTCATGATGATTTTGCTTCTCTAAATATTTATAATAAATTGAGAGAGCGCGGAATTGAAATAATTACATCCGAACAAATGCCACGCGAAATCATTCAAGATGAAATGGCTAAGCTGGATTACAACTTCTATTTTGAGTATGAACGGGAAATTCTCGGCACTATACTCTATTTTTTGCGACATAAAACCGTTGATGGTATTATTCAAATTAATACTTTTTCCTGCGGACCGGACAGTATTGCGGGAGAAGTTGCCTCTCAATATTCCAAACGCTTAAAATCTGTTACATTATTGCAGCTTACATTTGATGAATTAACCGGAGAAGCTGGTTTGAATACCCGATTAGAGGCTTTTGTTGATATGCTAGAAAGGAAGCGAAAAAAAAAATGCCCATCACATTTCCCCACTTTGGTAGCCTGACCTATGTATTTGAATCATTAGTTAAAGAATTAGGTCGGACAGATGTAATATTACCCAAACCTCCTAGTCGTAAGACGGCTCAGTTAGGAGCACGATATGGCCCAGAATACATTTGTACCCCTTTCAAAATGACTTTAGGTACCTTTATAGAATCCTTAGAGAAGGGAGCTGATGAATTAGCGATAGGGGGGTGCCAAGCCTACTGCCGATTTGGATATTACTGGCCGGTGCAGAAATTAATTTTGGAAGATTTAGGCTACAAATTTAGGTTTATACATATCGATTATGACCACCCTTTGGAAATTTTACGAACTTTGAAGAAGGAAATCAGTAATAATTATTCCTATGCGCAGACTTTGCGGGCCGCCCGAATCACTTGGTTGAAAAATCGGCTCACTGATTTGGTAGATGAATTACTCTATAAATACCGGGCTTTAGAAGTGGAAAAAGGGCTTGCAGAGCGGGTAGCTCATAAATGTTATCGGAAAATCGTAGCTTTAGAGGGAGCGAAAGCCATTCGGAAATACCAAAAAATACTTCCGGATATTTTCGTAAGTGAAATCGAAATTAGGAATGAATCAAATCCACTCCGCGTGATGATTAATGGCGAAATATACGTAGTGCTTGAACCTTCTTTAAATGTTAATGTTCATAAGCGGATGAATGAACTAGGGGTTGTTACGAAAAGCCCAACCACACTTCGCCGTTTTTATGATTTGGGACAGAAATGGAATCCATTCAAATTGATGGATTATAAAATCGCCGATAAAATGGCGAAACCCTACATTGCCCATCGCTGTGGAGGTGAAGCTCAAGAAGCCATCGGAGAGACGATTATTTACAAAAAGCAAGGATTTGACGGAGTAATACATTTATATCCCTTCACGTGTTTGCCTCATATTGCCTCTAAAAATATCTTACCGCAGATCAGCAGGTTGTATGACATTCCCGTGCTGTCGTTGGTGGTGGATGAACAAACAGGTGAAGCTGGTTTTCAAACCAGATTGGAAGCTTTTGTAGATTTGCTTGCTCGTAAAAGAAAATATCCCTCCAGGAAAGGGAAAGATCTTATGCCTGAAACAATGCAAAATAATCCGGTTTCTTTGGTGAAATAATATGATTAAAGTTGAAAATGGAAAAAAATATTATCTTGGTGTTGATGTCGGTTCAATAAGCACCAACGTTGCAGTTATCGATGAATCTAGAAAAGTAATTGAATCAGTTTATATCCGAACTGAAGGAAAGCCCATTCAAGCGGTACAAAATGGTATTCGCATAATGCGGAATAAATTAGGGGTAGATCTTCCAATCCACGGAGCTGGTGCTACTGGTTCTGCGCGACAACTAACCGGAGTGCTGATCGGAGCTGACATTGTGAAAAACGAGATTACCGCACATGCTCTGGCTGCCATACAGTATCGACCGGATGTTCAAACTGTTCTTGAAATAGGAGGCCAAGATAGCAAAATTATCATCCTACGAGATGGTGTTGCAATCGATTTTGCTATGAATACTGTTTGTGCGGCTGGAACCGGGAGTTTTTTGGACCAGCAAGCTCGCCGCATAAAAATTCCCATCGAAAGTTTCGGAAATTTCGCTTTAAAGTCAAATAATCCCGTTTCAATTGCAGGCCGATGCACAGTTTTTGCTGAATCCGACATGATCCACAATCAACAGCTAGGTTATCCTGAGAAAGATATTATTCGCGGCTTGTGTGAGGCTTTAGTGCGGAATTATCTCAATAACGTAGGAAAAGGGAAAGAAATACGGCCTCCTATCATGTTTCAAGGGGGTGTTGCGGCGAATAAAGGAATTCGGAAGGCGTTTGCGGAAAGTTTAGGCTATGAAATCATTGTTCCCGAGCATTATGATGTGATGGGTGCCATTGGAGCGGCTATTCTGGCGCAAGAAGAGATGGAGAAGGAACCACGCCCATCTAATTTTCTGGATTGGGACATTCCCCAATTGCAATTCCGAACAACTGGTTTTGAATGCGCGGACTGTCCAAATATGTGTGAGATTGTAGAAATAATCAAAAATGAAAAATTGATTGCACGCTGGGGAAGCAAATGTGGTAAGTGGGATGATTTAACCGTGGAACGGCGGACGCATATGGAGAAAAAGGACGATTTTAGCCAAATTTTGGCAGAATAATTTATCTGGGTGATTATTTTTGGAGAGGTGGATTTACTCCGTCACCGAAGGTCCGATAAATTTGTAACCGCCTTATTAGTTCAGCAAATGCGGGATATACATTCTGTTGAATATCGTAAAGTGCTATGGATTCATAAATTATAGGATTCCAAAGACTCCAGGGATTTTCTCGGGAATAAAACAAGTCTTCTTCCTCCAAAATCTTCTGAACTTCACCTTTTTGCATGGCATCGGGCAAATCTTGCTTGTTCACCATGATTAGTAAAGGAATCTTTTTAATCAGATTTCGCTCAGAAACATTTTTCAATTCCTTTAAAGAATCTATGTTGGCTTTTAAGCGGGAAGGTTGAGCATCAAAGACAAAAATCACCCCATTTGTTCCTGCAAAGACTTTCTTTCGCACTGGTGCGAAATTGACCTGTCCCGCTACAGTATAAACGTGAAACTGCATTGTACGTTCTTTTTTTGATAAAAATATACCTCGGTCAAAATACAGCGTAGCCCCGTCTTTCTGGGCGATTTTTTTAATTTCACCTTCGGGTTCAAATTGTTCAGTGTATTTTTCCTTAGTAAGTTTATATAAACTATCGATAATGGTGGTCTTTCCCGATAGTGCGCAACCCCAATATACGATTTTGGCAAGAAATTTATGGGATGAATTTTCATTTTGCATTGTTGATCTTACTCTAATTTAGTATTTTAACTTATTTGTATTTTAATGTACGCTTTGTTCAACTAAGGAAAATATGGTGATTATGGATAACGTGAAGAGAAAAAGAGGAATTTCCCCATAGGTTTCCCAAAATACTAGCATTTTAATAGAATCCAAAGAAAATGTTAAACAATAAGTATCCATTTCCTCTATTCTAATTATGGAGAGCGATACATTTCATTTCTGCATAAATTGAGCATAAAAGCAGGTTTTGAGAAAATATGACACTCAAAGAGATAAAATCTCACCCTATTCTCACACCTCCATCTCGAAAGGAGGTTAATTTTACATTTAACGGAAAAAGCCTTGTCGGCTATGAAAATATGATGATATCTTCTGTTCTTTTTCTCCACGGAATAAAGATTTTCGGGCATCATCCTAAAGATAATTCACCGCAAGGTATTTTCTGTGCTAATGGTCAATGTGCGCAATGCACTGTATTGGTTGATGAAAAACCCATGAAATCTTGCATGACTCCTCTTAAAGAGGGAATGCGGATAGAAAGCTGCGAAGGTCTTCCAAGTCTACCTGAAGATGATGTATCTATAACTATTGGAAATCCAAAGGTGTTAGAAAAGGAAGTTCTAATAATAGGCGCTGGTCCTGCTGGTTTATCTGCCGCCAAAGTTTTAGGTGGAAAAGGAATCGAAGTTTTATTAATTGATGATAAAGATCGAACCGGTGGCAAGTTGGTACTGCAAACTCATAAATTTTTCGGTTCCCAGAAAGATGTTTATGCAGGAAAACGTGGAATTGAAATCGGAGAAATTCTAGGTAATGAAGTCAGACAACTGAAAAATGTTGAAATATGGCTAAATTCAACCGCTTTAGCAGTATTTCGGGATGGTTTGATTGGGATTTTACGTGATAACCACAAATATATATTGGTTCGCCCTAAACGTTTGCTTGTGGCTACTGGTGCCCGCGAAAAGATGTTAATTTTTCCAGGCGATACTCTTCCGGGTGTTTACGGTGCGGGCGCATTTCAAACCCTTATTAATCGCGATTTAGTTAAAGCATCCGAGCGAATTTTCATCGTTGGCGGGGGAAATGTGGGTTTAATAGCGGGATATCACGCCATTCAAGCTGGGATTGAAGTTGTGGGTTTAATTGAAGCATTACCTCGGTGCGGTGGCTATGCTGTGCACGAAACTAAACTAAGACGATTGGGTGTGCCTATCTATACCCACCATACCATTGTTTCAGCCAACGGTAATGATCAAGTGGAGTCTATTACTATAGCACAGATAGATGACAATTGGAATACCATTCCCGGAACCGAAAAGACCTTTGAATGTGATACTATTTTGATTGCAGTGGGTTTAAATCCGGTCAATGAGTTTTATCAAAAAGCCGTTCATTATAATATTCCAGCATGGGTTGCAGGAGATGCACAAGAGATTGCTGAAGCTTCAGCAGCTATATTTACCGGAAAAATTGAAGCCGTCAAAATTCTTAAAAATATGGGTATGGGCTATCCTGAAAATATTAAAGAATTGGAACGAAAGGCTGAGATTATGAAAGCCCGACCTCCCCTGCCTAAAAATCGAGAAATTCCGGATAAATTTGAAGGTATTTTCCCTGTATTCCATTGTAATCAAGAAATTCCATGTAATCCATGTACAACAGTTTGTCCTCAAGGACAAATAGAAACAGAAACAGAAATGATTACATCCTTGCCTTATTTTAAAGGAGAAAAGAATTGCACCGGATGCGGGCGCTGTGTAGCGGTTTGTCCCGGTTTGGCAATTACTTTGGTGGATTTCCGTAAAAACCCAGAATTGCCTCGAGTAACTCTTCCTTACGAGATTGCCACGGAAGTGCTTAAAAAGGGAGAAATTGTAACTATTATGGATGATTCTGGAGTTTTAGGGGAATATGAAGTAAAAAGAGCACGTGTTCTCCCAGAATATCCACATACTCAATTAATAACGATTGAACTTCCGAAAGAAATTGCTAAACAAGCCATTGGTGTGCGAACTTGGCGAGAACATAAAGTTGAACCTGTAGAAATGTATAATAAGGCACCTTTACCAGATAGTGCCATAGTATGTCGCTGTGAGCGGGTTACTGCCGGCGAAATTAGAAAATGGATTCGGGCTGGGGTAACAGACATGAATCAGTTGAAGGCAATAACTCGTGCAGGAATGGGCGCGTGTGGTGGTAAGACTTGTACCTCTTTGATAGAGCGCTTGTTTCGAGATGAAGGATTATCTACCGATAAAATCACAGCGGCGACAAAACGCCCCCTTTTCGTAGAAGTTCCTTTGGGATATTTCGCACAAGGAGAACCTAAGGAGGAATAAAAAATGGCTGAAAAATATGATGTAATTGTTATTGGAGCGGGAAGTGTGGGGATTCCAATTGCTCAATATTGCGCTCGTGATGGATTAAAGGTTTTAGTCTTAGAAAAAGCACCTTCGGTATCACAAGGTGATAATAAACATGCAATTGGTGGAATACGCGCCACTCACACTCAGCGGGCAAAAATTTTCTTAGGCTTGAGAAGTATTGAGATTTTTTCCACTTGGAAAGATAAACACGGTGATGATATTGGATGGGTTGAAGGAGGTTACTGTTATGTAGCTTATACCCCCGAACACGCAGAATTATTTAAAAACAACATCAATCTTCAAAAAAAATTAGGTTTAAACATAGATTTTCATACTCCTGAGAAAATCCGCGAATTAGTGCCTGGAATAAATTTAGATGGTTTACTGGGAGGTACTTTTAGTCCAAATGACGGTAGCGCTTCACCTCTTTTAGCTGCAAATGCATTTTATCAAGATGCTCTTTCTCATGAAGCCGAATTTCATTTTAATGAAAAAGTCGTTTCTCTCGAGAAAGATGGGAACCAAATTACAAGTATTAAAACGAATAGAGGAAAATATGAAGCTAAATGGGTTATAAATGCCGCTGGTGGTTATGCTAAGGAAGTTGGGCAAATGATTGGGTTAGATATACCTGTTTCACCCACAAGTCACGAAGCAGGAATTACTGAACCGGTGAAACATTTTCTTAAACCGATGGTAGTCGATATTCGACCATGTGAAGATCCTACTTTTGGAAATTCAAAAAACTTCTATTTCTATCAGAATAATGAAGGTCAGTTGATTTTCTGTATCACTCCTGATCCCCCAATTTATGGGCACGATCGGGAAGAAACGAGTCAATTCTTACCTCAAATTGCTAAACGTATGGTTGATTTAGTACCACGCTTGAAAAACCTTAAAGTGCGACGAACTTGGCGGGGGCTTTATCCCGATACACCCGACGGTGCGCCTATTATTGGTAAAGTAAAAGAAATAGAAAATTTAATCAATGCAGTGGGTATGTGTGGCCAAGGTTTTATGCTCGGTCCAGGGATTGGAGAAGTAATTTCCCGATTAATCCGTGATGTTCTTACAGAGGATGATAAAATCATACTCGAAGAACTTTCGCTTTATCGGGATTTCGGGCAAGTAGAAATGTTGAAATAACCTTTTTTCCCCGTTTCGTTTCTTTTTCATTTCTTTTTCTTATATATATTGATTTTTCCACAAAAATTCTTTATCATAAATTAAAAAATTGATCAGAGTCAATCCTTTTAATAGTGAATTGATAATAAAAAAAACTTGTGAAATATTACTCCATTTCTTTAATCTGAAGCAATTATAAGAGAACTGATAATGCCCGACATAATTCAAAAAACTATTGCTCATCCATTGTTGCGCCCTAATCTGATTGCAGGAAGGGATTACCAAATTAATATTGCTCAAACGGCTTCTAATCACAATACTCTTGTGGTTCTACCGACCAGTTTGGGAAAAACTATTATAGCGATTTTAACCATTGCAAATACCTTACAAACTGCCCCCGAATCAAAAATTTTAGTTATGGCGCCTACCCGTCCTTTAGTTCAGCAACATTATGATACATTTTGTCGATTTTTCAAGTCTTCTGTTCGATTATGCACGTTTACTGCTGGTTTGTCACCTACCAATCGGGCTTTAAGCATAAATGATGCCGATATAATATTTTCCACTCCACAAATCATAAAAAATGATTTAGAAGCAGATTTGTATTCTTTACAAGGATTTGGGCATATAATTTTTGACGAGGTGCATAAAGCTAGAAAAAGATATAATTATGTAAATGTAGCTGCTCATTACTTGGCCGATTGTGCCCATCCTTTAATATTGGGATTAACTGCCAGCCCTGGTAAGGATCTTTATCGCATAAATGAATTATGTGAAAATCTACAAATCGAGCAAATTGTTTTCAGAAATCAAGAAAGTCACGATGTTACGAAATATGTTTATCCAATCAACACCATTATCCGTAAAATTGATCTTCCCATGCAAATAACCCAAGCAAAAGCCATTTTAGAAACAGCTATCAGGAAAATTCAAGATTATTTATGCGAGAGAGAGATTTTGCCACGTAGGCGTTATTCCTCAAAATTTCAATACATTCAACTGGTACAAGATTTAAAATATGTGGATGTTTTATGCGATCCATACTTGTCTGAGGACCAAAAAAGAGTAATTTTGCAAAATAAGGGATATCGTGGCCTGAATTATCCTCATTTGGCCGAATTATTCGATGAAACCAAAGACTCAAATGAACCAAGAAATTCCAATACTGCTAAAGAAGGAAGCAATAATTTTTCCAGATGTGATAAAAAAAAGCCGAATAAAGCAGCTACCATGGGATATGCGGTTAATGCTATATATTTGGAACATTTGAAGGAAATTTTGACTACTCAAGATATACGGATGTATTATACTTACATAAATAAATTAAAAGAAAGAGCAAAATCTGGAAATTCTCATTTAAAACGTTTCTTAAATTCCAAATACATTAAAGGAGTTAATAAAATTCTGGAAACAACAAAAAATTCCCCGAAATTAGATGCATTGTTCAATATCATACGAGAAGAAATTAAACAAGATGCTAAAGCGAAGTTAATTGTCTTTACCCAATATCGCGAAATGGGGCGGTATATCGAACAAGAATTAAATGCAAAATTTGTAAAGGGCATCTCAACTAAGTTTGCTAATCGGTTTGTGGGACAAGCATCAAAAATTGATGATCCTGGGCTTTCGCAAGCAGATCAAAAACAATTAATCCGACAATTTGCAGAAGGTGAATTTCAAATTATGATTGCGACTTCTGTGGCAGAAGAAGGATTAGATATACCGAATGTGAATGCTGTGATTTTCTACGATTCAGTGCCAAGTGAAATTCGTTTAATTCAGCGGAGAGGCCGAACAGGAAGGCATTCGCTTGGAAGATGCTATTGTTTAGTGTCCGATGGAACTTTAGATGAAGTATATCATAATGTTTCGCATTTTAAAGAAAATAAGATGCAAAAATTGCTTCAACATCCAGAAAAAATAAATACTGTGAAAGAATTTCCGCGTTCAAGTCAAAAGCCAAAATATTTCTCTCTGTCGTTGGAGGAAATAGAGAAAAAAAGGCAGATCTATAAGGATCAGAAGGAACTAAGAAAATTAGAAGAAATTAAAATCCAGCTGGCAAACCACCCGAAAAACCACCCGAAAAATATTCAGAGTTCGGCTAGTTTACCTGTATCTAACTCTGAATCAGCATTTTCTCTCATTAATGATATGACTTTGAGCATATCCTCCATGGGGCAAGATCGTTTTTTGAAAAATCAAAAAAATTTGGAATCTTCGCGCCAAAAAGCGAAACTTCTTTCTTCGCATGGAATTACTAAGAAAATCTTTAATTGGCTCATTTCTACCATGGAAATTTCAGGTGAAATAAAAGGTAATTATTTGTACTGTGATTTGGATACTCTTTTTAAAGAAGCCAACAAGGAAAAAATCGATCCAATAAAAATTGAACTAACTGTAGATAGATGCATAAAAGCGGGAATTTTTCAAACCTCTGGAGCATTATTAACCTATTGT